>NZ_JANCPI010000021.1:0-27562 GCF_024295435.1 Streptococcus sp. CF7_Ac1-8
CGCGAATGAACTGCGCCACAAAAGTTAGGTTTTTTCTGTCTAACTTTTGGGGTGCAGTTCAGAAGGGGTGTTTTTTCTATCGTTTTTTAGTGCTAAGACTACACAAAAAAGCCTTGATTCCAAGGCTTTTCCTGTTGTATGTAGATGCCCCCATGGATTTGGGAGACTATATCATCTTGAAAGTAATTAAAAAGTTGAAATTTAAGTGATTTTCGGAAGGTACTTTTAGGTATTTTCAATGTCATGATTTAAAAATGGGACAAAAGTGGGGCAAAAACCATACAGATTCTAAACTGTATGGTTCTTTTTTTATCTAACCAAGAAAGGTTAAAACTTATTAAAACAAATGCAATCAACTGTTGAAAACTTTTTAGTCCGTGTAATATAAAAACAAGTAAAAAGTTGAACTATAGGGAATATTGTGTCATAATAGGTAATAGATGAATAATTAATAGATTGGAAATAATGCTTTCTTACCTTAACAAGTTGAATTGGTTATACATTTTTTCGTCGCAATTGTGTCTATCTCTCGAGTTTAGCTAGTTTTTATAAGCTCTGGTTTCTAATCAATATAACAAATTTTAGAAGTGCATAAGACAAGATGGTGACATTACTACAGTCATTTCTAGTCACCATATGTTGCTGGCACAGGCTGTTTGTAGTGTTGGCTATTTACTAGTCAGTTTAATCGGAGTGTTTAATTTTTATTGTTGAAAGGTTTTTATATGGCGAAAATTCTATCTTTAGGTCTGACAGGTAAGAAATTACTTGCTCAGGGGTTCTTGTTTGTTCTGCTAGGTCTCATCTTGATGGTCACGGGGACTTGGTTGCCAGTAAAGGTTATTCGACTGGTTCTGTTTTTAGCTTGGATAGCAACGGTCTTAGATTTAGTATTACGTATTTTCAAAAAAAGTCAGTCAACGGACACCTTGGGAGTTGCACTGGTTAAATTGTTAGTGCTGGGATATTTGCTTGGCTCCAATCTTGCGACGGATGTGCCGATTTATATTTTGGCTCTTGTGATTGGAGTTTATCAGATTTTTCATGCTAGTATTAACCTTGTCACCTATGTTCTCTACCGCAAAAACAAAATTCGACCTCGTTTTCGTCTCTTACTAGATGGACTCGTACTAGTTTTTCTTGGTGGGACTAGTCTTTTGTCCTCTACAGGAAATTCTGTCTTTCAACTCTTTGTATTAGGGGCTTATTTTTTCCTTTATGGTGTGTCCAATATCCGTGATGGTTTCTTGTTTGAGGAGGAAATTGGGAAAAACCATCTCAAACGTCGTATTAGAATTAGCTTACCTATTGTCCTAGCCGCTCTCATCCCTGCAAGAACTTTAGCAAAAGTTAACAAATTTATGCTGGAAAATGCTGATGAGGAAGAAGATATCCATCTTGGAATAGTGAAGTCTGGTAAGACAGCGGAGCTTGAAATTTTTGTTCATACAGCTGAGACCTCTCTGTTTTCGGCAATTGGTCATGTGGATATCTGCTATCAAGGCCGTGTTATTTCTTATGGCAACTATGATCCGTCTTCTGAGACCTTATTTGGCATGGTAGGAGATGGTGTCTTATATTTCTGTGATCGTGACAAGTACATTGACCTATGTAAACGTGAGAGTCAAAAAACGCTTTTTGGTTATGGGATAGATTTGACGCCTGAAATGGAAAAAGCAGTTCAGAAAAAGTTGGCTGAATTGAAACAACTGACGATTCCATGGGAGCCAAGTGCGGATAAAATCATGACAGGTGATGGTAAGGAAGACTGCACCTACGCTTATAAAATCAGACATGAGACGGATGGGGAACTTTATAAATTTATCAAATCTAAGTTTAAATCCTACTTTGTCTTATCTACAAACTGTGTGCTCTTGGCTGATACCATAGTCGGTCAGGCTGGCACCGATATCCTCTCACCCAAAGGATTTATCGCTCCAGGAACTTACCAAGCCTACCTTAATCGAGAGTTTGAAAAACCAAATAGTATAGTCGTATCTAAACATGTTTATTAAGGAGAATTTATGAACTTAGTAAAAAAATACACCCCGTTAATACTTTTTATAGGGCTGGTTGCTCTTGTAATTCTGAATGCATCGAGCTTTATATCAGGAGCAATCTCTCTCTTTGATGTAATATCAACCTTGATTTATGGTGCTGTTATTGCTTTTGTGCTTAATGTTCCTATGAAAAAAATTGAACAGTACTTAGTTAAATTGAAGGTAAAGGCAGAGTTGCGTCGTCCGATTGCCATGGTACTTGTTTTCCTAGCTCTTATCTTAATCGTGATTGCTCTTTTGGTTTTGGTGCTGCCAACCCTAGCCCAGACTATTAGTCAGCTGGGAACAGTCCTTTCAACAGTCCTTACTCAACTTGGGAAATTGCTAGGCAGCTCGGAATTTGTAACCAAAGACATGTTGTCAACTATCGTATCAGGCATACAGGGACAATCTAGTTCTATTAGCCAAGCTTTGATAGGTTTTTTATCAGGTCTGACTAGTAATATCGGCAATATTTTTTCAAGTTTGATGAATGCCTTTTTGATTATAGTCTTCACCTTTTTATTTTTATCCAGTAAGGAACATTTGGCAGCGATGACGAGTCGACTTCTAAAAGTTTTTCTTCCAGAGAAGGTGGTGATAAAGTTGACTTACATTGGACAAGTAGCACTAGAGACTTATGACCAATTTTTGATGAGTCAGCTGATTGAAGCAGTTATCATAGGAGTTATGATAGCGGTTGGTTACAGCGTGTTTGGGATACCCTATGGAGTAATGACAGGTATCTTTGCAGGAGTGCTATCGTTCATTCCTTATGTAGGGCCTATGATTGCTTGTGTTGTGGGAGCGATTTTTATCTTCACAGTGAGTCCTACTCAAGCCTTACTTTCTCTTCTTCTATATCAAGTTATACAGCTGATTGAAGGAAACCTTATTTATCCTAGAGTTGTAGGTCAGTCTATTGGTTTGCCAGCTATTTTCACGCTTGCGGCTGCTAGTATTGGAGGCAATCTCTTTGGCTTACTTGGGATGATATTCTTTACACCGATATTTGCTGTTATCTATCGATTGGTTAAGGAATTTGTCGTTGCAAAGGAAAATCAGCTAGATTAAGAAAAACTAAATTTAATAAGATATACTGAGAAGAGAGTGAGAGATTCTCTTCTCTTTTATTTTTAAATACTTTTCTACAAAAAGCTATTAGACGTTAAAAAAAGCCTTGGTTTCAAGGCTTATTTCTGTTGATTTAGATGTGCCCCCTGCAGGGCTCGAACCTGCGCCCCATAGCTTAAGAGTCTACTGCTCTACCAACTGAGCTAAGGAGGCAACAGAAAAAGCTGAGAATGTAACTTCCCAGCTATTTTAATATGCCCAAAATGGCAGCTAGATTATTTACGAAAGGCATCAAGGATATAGGTGAAACCAACAATTAAAAATGCAAAGGCAACGACATAAACGACAAAGACACTTGTAGCTACTGGATTGAACAAAATCACTAGACCTAGTAAAAATGCAAGCAACGCTATCCACATGATATGGTTGCCAATAATAGGGAAAATCAATCCCAGACGATTGCCTTTAAAGAAAACTATAATGGCTTCTACAATTAACCAAATTCCTAAAATAGTTGGAATGACAACTGGCAGCGTCACAAAGCCATAGGCAACGAGGTAAAGAGCTAAGAGAAGATTAACAATCCCTTTGAAAAGATGAGCTGGTGAGCGAAGCTCTTTTGGTGCAGAGAAATAGCCTAAAATATCTGCTATAGAAGAAACCAGTAAACCAAATGCAATCCACCAGCTGTAAGCAACAAGATTAGCTACTGGGTTTGTAAATAGGAAAAGTCCTAAAAGGACAAAAACAACTCCTGCAAGGAATAGCAGTAAACGATTGGAAAATTTCATTTCAATACCCCTTATATAGTATATTTTGATTGTGAAACTATTTTACCTCTTGTTATAGAAAATGTCAATAAAATAAATAAACAATTTGGAAGTTTCGGTCTGATTCATGAAAAGAAAATCAGTTTTTATTATTTTGAAAATAAAAAGAGAAGATAAAATTTGTCTTCTCTACATGAAAATATTGTATGGCATCAAAGCAAAAGTAACTGGCTTTACACTATTTGTTAAGATGTAATTTGATTCAAAAAGAAAAGATAGATTTAAAAGTGGGGCAAATGATGAGGCAAATTAGTTATAGACAAGCAAAAAAGCCTTGGAACTCAAGGCTTTTTCCTGTTGATTTAGATGCCCCCTACAGGGATCGAACCTGTGACCCACGGATTAAGAGTCCGCTGCTCTGCCAGCTGAGCTAAGGAGGCAAAGAAAAAAGCTGTATTGGTGCCGAAACTTCACGGTTTGTATTGAACCCGCGCAATTAAGCAGGTGGGCAACTCGCTCTAACTGAAGCTGTTTCCGTGTGAGACGGCCTACATGCTGTTAGAAGACTTTTGTTTCCCTAATAATACAAAAAATAGTCGGTCAACACTTAAGTGTGAAGTCGTACACCACAGCGTTTCTATGTTTATATGATACCACTTTTTCAAAAAAAATCAAGAGGAAAATGCAATTTTTTGAAAAGGATTTCAGATTTTTCGCAAACGGTCGATAGCTTCCTTTCTTTGAGCCAAAGCCCGTTCATATTTACCAGTATCTTCTGCTTGGAAATAGTGATGATTACGAATTTTTTCTGGTAGATAGTCTTGCTTGACCCAATTTCCAGGATAGTTGTGTGGATAGAGATAGTCTTGGGCATTCCCCAGTTCCTTGCTTCCACTGTAGTGCCCATCACGCAGGTGTCGCGGAATAGGCAAGTGCCCTGATGTTTTGAGGTCAGCAAGTGCCTTATCCATAGCTACATAGGCTGAGTTGGATTTTGGAGAAAGGGCCAAATCAATGACGACATTGGCAATGAGAATGCGGGCTTCTGGGAAACCAATCCTTTGTGCAGCATCCAGAGCAGTCACGGTGTGAATCTGGGCTTCAGGATTGGCCAAACCGATATCTTCATAAGCGATAACAGTCAAACGACGAGCGAGACTAGGCAGATCCCCAGCCTCAATCAAGCGGGCAGCATAGTGGAGACTGGCATCGACATCTGAACCGCGAATAGACTTTTGAAGGGCAGATAGAACATCGTAATGTCCATCTCCATCCTTGTCCATAGTGATGTAGCTTCTCTGAAGACTATTTTCCATGATGTCAAGCGTGATATGACGGATGCCGTCATCATTTTCTGGGGTGGAGAGAACTGCCAAATCAAGTGAGTTAAAGGCAGAACGGAGGTCTCCGTTGGTAGATGTTGCGATAAAATCAAGGGCATCATTATCTAACTCAACAGGGAAATCAAAACCTCGTTCAGGGTCAGTCAGGGCTATTTGAATGGCTCCTTTGACATCTTGGTTAGACAAGGGTTCCAACTCAAAAATCTGAACACGGCTACGAATGGCTGGAGTGACAGAAAAGAAGGGATTTTCAGTCGTCGCCCCAATCATGATGACCAGTCCGCTTTCCAAGAGAGGCAAGAGGAAGTCTTGTTTAGTCTTGTCAAGACGATGAATCTCGTCTAGTAGCAGTACAAGACCACCTGAGAATTTAGCCTCTTCAGCTATTTCTTGGAGTCTTTTTTTACTATCTACTGTCGCATTGAAAGTTCGAAAGGCATACTTGGTCGTCCCTGCGATGGCAGAGGCAATACTGGTCTTGCCGATTCCCGGAGGTCCATAAAGAATCATGGAGGACAGGCGGTTGGCTTCCACCATGCGGCGGATAATTTTTCCAGGCCCGACCAGATGTTCCTGACCAATGACCTGGTCGATAGTTTTAGGGCGCATGCGAAGCGCGAGATTGTCTGGCATAGCAGTCCTTTCTAGCGTGGATTTTCTGATGTATATGTGGTAAGATGGTAGTATCTATTTTAGCATATTTCCGAGCAATCGGGGCGATTTAAGAGTCGCATAGAAAGAGGACAAAATGGCAACATATGGATTTTTAGATGTTTTAGAGGAAGAGTTGGAGAAGAACTTTCCCTTTGACTTTGAGATTAGTTGGGACAAGCGCAACCACGCGGTTGAAGTGAGTTTTCTATTGGAAGTGCAAAATGCTGCAGGTGTGGAGATGGTGGATGAAGACGGAGAGGTTTCGTCGGACGATATCCTATTTGAGGAAGCGGTACTCTTTTACAATCCTGCTAAGTCAACCGTCAATGAGGAAGACTATTTGACGGTTATTCCTTACTTACCAAAGAAAGGTTTCTCTCGCGAATTTTTAAACTATTTTGCACTATTCCTTAAAGATACTGCCGAGGTTGGGCTAGATGCCCTTATGGACTTTTTGGAAGACCCAGAAGCAGAGGAATTTGTCATGGAATGGAACCAAGAAGTCTTTGAAGAGGGAAAAGTTGGATTGGAAGAGGGAGAATTTTATCCTTATCCGAGATACTAGGAGTTTGACATGGACATAGAGATTTCTGATTTCACAGGCTGTAAGATTGCTTTGTTTTGTGGGGATAAGCTTCTGACTATCTTACGCGATGATAAGGCAAGCATTCCCTGGCCCAATATGTGGGAGCTTCCCGGTGGGGGACGCGAGGGGGATGAAAGTCCTTTTGAGTGCGTGGCGCGTGAAGTTTTTGAGGAACTGGGAATTCATCTGACTGAGGATTGTCTGCTTTGGAGTAAGGTTTATCCAAGTATGCTTTTTGCGGATAAACAATCTGTATTTCTTGTCGGTCAGTTGACACAGAACCAGTTTGACAGTATCGTGTTTGGAGATGAAGGACAGGGATATCAGCTGATGAATGTCGAGGAATTTCTTAGTTCCAGTCAAGTTGTACCTCAGTTGCAGAATAGAGTGAGAGATTATTTGGAGGAAGTTCGATAAATGGCGAAGCGTAGCAAAAATATCAATATGTTTCTCATGGATGGTGAAGTAACTGGAAAAATCAAATGTACTTTGTCAAATTGGACGGGAGTGATTTACAAAATACCTCGTATTCAATTGGGAGATTTGAAGTCTCGTGATGAAATGAAACAAAGTGGTATTTATTTCTTATTTGGTCGAGATGAAGATAAGCAAAAAGATGTGACCTATATTGGTCAGGCAACAACTCGGAAAAATGGTGAAGGGGTATTGTTGCGAATTCAAGAGCATACTCGTGATATTCATGCAGATTACTTTAATGACGTCATAATTCTAACAACTCAAAATAATTCTTTCGGTCCAACAGAAATTAGCTATTTGGAAAATAAATTTACTCAACTTGCTAAAGAAGCTGGTCGCTACATTGTGAAAAATGGGAATGATCCAAATCCTGGTAATGTGACTGAGGAAAAGGAATCTGAACTGGATGAAATTGTTGAAAATACGCTAATGATTATTGGAACTTTAGGTTATCGTGTTTTTGTTCCAATGACAAAGAAAGTTAGTCAAGATTTGACTGATAATCATTCAACTTATCTTTATTTAAAGCGTAAAACTAAGAAATCTAACAAAGTAATAGAAGCAACTTGTGAACGGACAACTGAAGGTTTTGTTGTTTTAGAAGGAAGTCAAGTAGAAATAAAGGATTCTCCATACCTTCCAGCAAGTTTAAAAGAAATGCGTCAGAATTTAATAGCTTCTCGGGTCATTCAAGATGGAGTGTTAAAAGAAAAACAGCTTTTTTCTAGCCCTTCTTATGCAGCGGCTTTTTTGCTGGGTATGCAAACGAACGGTCGAACTGATTGGAAAAATCAGGATGGAAGAACTTTAAAAGAATTGGAAGAATTAATAGATTGATAAGGAAAATACAAAATGGAAACATGGCAAGAGTTAAAAGTTACAGTTAAGCGTGAGGGAGAGGAGCTGGTCTCTAATCTCTTGATTGAGCTGGGAGCGCAAGGTGTTGCGATTGAAGACAGTATGGACTATGTGGGAAATGTTGACCGCTTCGGCGAGATTTTCCCAGAGGTTGAGCAGCAAGAAGAAATCGTAGTGACCGCCTATTACCCTGATACGGTTGATGTAGCAACGGTTGAGTCAGATTTGCAGGCTCGTCTCGCGGAACTAACTGATTTTATGGACTTGGGAGAGGTCAAAATGGGGACGACTGCCTTGGCTGAGGAAGACTGGGCAGACAACTGGAAGAAATACTATGAGCCAGCTCGTATCACTCATGATTTGACTATCGTGCCGTCGTGGACAGACTATGAGGCGACTGCGGGAGAAAAGATTATCAAGCTGGATCCAGGTATGGCTTTTGGTACGGGAACCCATCCAACAACTAAGATGAGCCTTTTTGCTTTGGAGCAGGTCCTTCGTGGTGGCGAAACGGTGCTGGACGTGGGGACTGGTTCAGGAGTTCTTTCTATTGCCAGCTCGCTGCTTGGTGCTAAGGAAATTTTTGCCTATGACCTAGATGATGTAGCAGTTCGAGTTGCTCAGGAAAATATTGAGCTCAACCCTGGTATGGAAAACATCCATGTAGCAGCAGGAGACTTGCTTAAGGGAGTTGAGATTGAGGCAGATGTGATTGTAGCTAATATCTTGGCGGATATCCTCGTTCATCTGACGGATGATGCTTATCGCTTGGTTAAGGACGAAGGCTACCTGATCATGAGTGGGATTATCAAGGACAAGTGGGATATGGTGCGCGAGTCGGCTGAGTCAGCTGGATTTTTCCTAGAAACTCACATGGTTCAAGGGGAATGGAATGCCTGTGTCTTTAAGAAAACCAAGGATATTTCCGGTGTGATTGGAGGCTAGCATGCAACAGTATTTTGTCAAAGGCAGTGCCATCTCTCCTGTCACCATCGAGGACAAGGAAACCAGCAAGCATATGTTTCAGGTTATGCGCTTGAAAGAAGACGATGAGGTGACCTTAGTCTTTGATGATTGTATCAAGCGCTTGGCGCGTGTGCTGGATGTGGAAGCTCGTCAGTTTGAATTGGTAGAAGAACTAGATGACAATGTGGAACTGCCAGTCCAAGTGACCATTGCATCCGGCTTTCCCAAGGGGGACAAGCTGGAGTTTATCACTCAAAAAGTAACCGAACTGGGTGCCAGCCAGATTTGGGCCTTCCCCGCAGATTGGTCAGTTGCCAAATGGGATGGCAAGAAATTGGGTAAAAAGGTTGAAAAACTAGAAAAAATCGCCCTTGGAGCAGCAGAGCAAAGCAAGCGTAATGTTGTTCCAAGTATCCAGCTTTTCGAGAATAAAGCAGACTTCCTAGCCCAACTTGACCAGTTTGACTCTATCGTAGTGGCCTATGAAGAATCAGCTAAAGAAGGAGAAAGCGCTGCGCTTTTACAAGCAGTTACTGGACTCGAGAAAGGAGACAAATTGCTCTTTATCTTTGGTCCAGAAGGTGGTCTCTCACCTGCAGAAATCGAAAGTTTTGAAGCTAAGGGAGCAGTATTGGCAGGACTTGGCCCTCGCATTTTGCGAGCAGAAACAGCACCGCTTTACGCTTTATCAGCCCTTAGTGTTTTATTAGAATTAGAGAAATAAGAGGAAGAAAATGGAACAAAAACACCGTTCAGAATTTCCAGAGAAGGAACTTTGGGATTTAACAGCCCTATACCAAGACCGTGAGGATTTCTTACGTGCAATCGAGAAAGCTCGCGAAGACATCAACCAGTTTAGCCGTGACTACAAGGGTAATCTTCATACTTTTGAGGATTTTGAAAAGGCCTTTGCGGAATTGGAACAAATCTACATTCAGATGAGCCATATTGGCAACTATGGCTTTATGCCGCAGACGACAGATTATAGCAATGACGAATTTGCCAACATTGCCCAAGCTGGGATGGAATTTGAAACAGATGCCAGCGTAGCCTTGACCTTCTTTGACGATGCCCTAGTGGCAGCAGACGAGGAAGTCTTGGATCGTTTGGGTGACTTACCTCATTTGACGGCAGCTATTCGTCAGGCTAAAATTAAAAAAGCCCACTATCTTGGAGCAGATGTGGAGAAGGCCTTGACCAATTTAGGAGAAGTTTTCTACAGTCCGCAGGATATTTACACTAAGATGCGTGCTGGGGACTTTGAAATGGCTGACTTTGAAGCCCATGGCAAGACCTACAAAAACAGCTTTGTGACCTATGAAAATTTCTACCAAAACCATGAGGATGCTGAGATTCGTGAGAAATCTTTCCGTTCCTTCTCAGAAGGTCTTCGTAAGCACCAAAATACGGCTGCAGCAGCCTATCTAGCCCAAGTCAAGTCTGAAAAACTCTTGGCAGATATGAAGGGCTACGATTCAGTTTTTGATTATCTTCTAGCTGAGCAGGAAGTGGACCGTGCTATGTTTGACCGCCAGATTGACCTCATCATGAAGGATTTTGCGCCGGTTGCTCAGAGATACCTCAAGCATGTTGCCAAGGTTAATGGTCTTGAAAAGATGACCTTTGCAGACTGGAAATTGGACTTGGACAGCGCCCTTAATCCTCAAGTGACTATTGACGACGCCTATGATTTGGTCATGAAGTCCGTAGAACCTTTGGGACAAGAATATTGTCAGGAAGTTGCTCGTTATCAAGAAGAGCGCTGGGTGGACTTTGCTGCTAACAGTGGCAAGGATTCTGGCGGTTATGCGGCGGACCCATATCGTGTGCATCCTTATGTTCTCATGAGCTGGACTGGTCGTTTGAGCGATGTTTATACCTTGATTCATGAAATCGGGCATTCTGGTCAATTCATCTTTTCAGATAATCACCAGAGCTACTTCAACGCCCACATGTCGACCTACTATGTTGAAGCACCGTCAACTTTCAATGAATTGCTACTCAGTGATTACTTGGAGAACCAATCTGACGACCCACGTCAAAAACGCTTTGCCCTTGCTCACCGCTTGACAGACACCTATTTCCATAACTTTATCACTCACCTTTTGGAAGCAGCCTTCCAGCGTAAGGTTTACACATTGATTGAAGAAGGAGAAACTTTCGGAGCAAGCAAACTCAACAGCATTATGAAGGAAGTCTTGACGGATTTCTGGGGAGATGCCATTGAGATTGATGATGATGCAGCTCTGACTTGGATGCGCCAAGCTCACTACTATATGGGCTTGTATAGTTACACTTACTCAGCAGGACTAGTCATTTCGACTGCAGGTTACCTTCATCTGAAACATTCAGAAACTGGAGCTGAAGACTGGCTCAATCTCCTTAAATCAGGTGGTAGCAAGACACCACTTGAGTCAGCCATGATTATCGGTGCTGATATTTCAACAGATAAACCACTCCGTGATACCATCCAGTTCTTATCAGATACAGTTGACCAGATTATCTCCTACAGCGCCCAGTTGGGAGAGTAAATTAAAAGAGTCTGGGACAAAAGTCTAACCTTAAATAAAAAAAGCGAACAAAACGAGTTATCTGATACTCAGAATTCTGTCTTGTTCGCTTTTTTTCTAATCTATCGATTTTAAAAATTTATAATAAAGAATTCCTAAAATCAAAATTTTTTGTTCTGTCCTCTTTAATTATCCCCAAAAGCTATCTTCTTCAGCTTGATCTGAAGAGAAGAGCCAAACTTCTTTGATTTTTCCGTCTTCAATACGGAAGAGGTCAATCCCGTTCATATTGAGTTCAGTACCATCAGCACGTGTTCCAAGAAAAGTAACATTAGCTGCGATTAAATCCTTATTGTCAGAAACCCAATTTGTTACCACCTTAAAGGTTCCATTAGTTTTCTCAGCAAATGTAGCAAGGTGAGCTCCTAGCTTGTCCTTACCAACAACTGTACCAGATATACTATGAGTACCAGGTTGATGCCAGATAATATCGTCTGCCATCGTTTCAAAGACACCAGGAAAGTCACCAGCAATTAAAGCTTGGTTATAAGCGTTGAAAATTTCTAAGTTTGTTGACATATCTATTCTCCATTTCTTTTTTATGATATAATTGTAACAGTTACAAACAAAAAAAACAAGTAGACACTTTTTTGATAGCTAGTATCAAAAGTGGTACTATTATTGATACTAAAAGATAAAATTTTTTTAAAAAATAGAAAGAAGATATTTTATGACAAATAAAGTGAGTGAGTATGGTATTTGTCCATTTGCGACAACGCAGAGGGTTTTAACGGGGAAATGGGCACTGGTAATTATTTATCAGTTGAGTACGGGTACCAAACGATTTAAAGAATTGCAGAGATTATTGCCTGGGATTACTCAAACTATTTTGACCCGTCATCTCCGTCAATTAGAAAAGGATAAGATTGTTCAACGAAAGGTCTATGCCGAAGTTCCACCACGAGTTGAGTACAGCTTAACTGAAATGGGGCAGGAATTCAGAGTTGTTTTAGATGCTGTCGAGAAATGGGGTCTAGATTATATCAAGTTGCTAAATGCTAGTGAGATAAGCAACTGATAAGTCCTATAGAGGAAATGTATTTTCTGTTTAATTCCTTAATTAAAAGATAGTGAGGCAAACCAGTATTTTTCCAAACAATTTTCTTGAAACCCTTTCCCTCTTTTGATAGACTAGTATCTAGTTTTTGAAAAAAGGAGAAAGAAAATGAAAAAATTTGTCGCTGAATTAATCGGTACGTTCATGCTTGTGTTCATCGGAACAGGAGCTGTTGTTTTTGGAAATGGTCTTGATGGCCTTGGTCACCTAGGGATTGCCTTTGCCTTTGGTTTGGCAATCGTAGTTGCAGCTTACTCAATCGGAACTGTTTCAGGTGCTCATTTGAATCCAGCTGTTTCTATTGCTATGTTTGTTAACAAACGTTTGTCATCTTCAGAGCTTGTAAACTACATCCTTGGACAAGTAGTTGGAGCCTTCTTAGCATCTGCTTCTGTCTTCTTCCTCTTGGCTAACTCAGGGATGTCAACTGCTAGTCTTGGTGAAAATGCCTTGGCAAACGGTGTCACTGTCTTTGGTGGTTTCTTGTTTGAAGTTATTGCAACTTTCTTGTTTGTCTTGGTTATCATGACCGTGACATCAGAAAGCAAGGGCAATGGCGCGATTGCTGGTTTGGTAATCGGTTTGTCCTTGATGGCAATGATTCTTGTGGGATTGAACATCACTGGACTGTCAGTAAACCCAGCTCGTAGCTTGGCACCAGCTGTCTTGGTAGGTGGCGTAGCCCTTCAACAAGTTTGGATTTTTATCCTTGCCCCAATCGTTGGTGGAGTTCTTGCAGCCCTTGTTGCAAGAAACTTCCTTGGAACAGAAGAATAATTGAAACTCAAAAAGCCTTGCTCCTCATCTTGAGGAACAGGGCTTTTTCGTATTATACTTTTCGAAAATCTTTTCAAACCACGTCAGCTTCACCTTGGATTATATATGTGACTGACTTCGTCAGTTTTATCTGTAACCTCAAAACCATGTTTTGAGCAACCTGCGGCTAGCTTCCTAGTTTGCTCTTTGATTTTCATTGAGTATGAGTTTAACGGTTGTCAATTTTCTCTGGATAAAGGTCGTGTTGGAAGAGGCGTTGTTCTGCCAAGCCATCATACTTAGTTCCAGGCTTACCGTAGTTGTAGTAGGGGTCAATTGAGATGCCACCGCGCGGAGTGAATTTTCCCCAGACTTCTAAATAGCGAGGGTCTAGCAAGTTGACCAAGTCTTTCCCGATGGTGTTGATACAGTTTTCGTGGAAATCTCCGTGGTTTCGGTAGCTAAAGAGGTAGAGTTTGAGGGATTTTGACTCGACACAGAGCTTGTCAGGGATGTAGGAAATATAAATGGTCGCAAAGTCTGGCTGAGCAGTGATCGGACAAAGTGAGGTGAATTCAGGGCAGTTGAATTTGATGAAATAGTCATTTTCCACATGACGATTGTCAAAGGATTCGAGGACCTCTGGTTGATATTCGAAAATGTAGTTGGTTTCTTTGTTGCCTAGTAGGCTTAGGTTTTTCAATTCTTCTTGTTGTGACATGATTTTTTCTTTCTAATCTTAAACACCGCGTTGGTTGTCGTAGAGGAGGGTATGTAGTTGAGGAAGGACGCGGACATTGCCCCAGCTATCGTCAGTAGCGACACGTTCCCAGAGTTCTTTGAGGCGGTCCAGTTGGTCTTGGACAATATTACCTGTAGCTTTTGGCTCAGGATTTCCAGCTGATAAGAAGAGAACATCTGGTTGGTAGCGCTCTTGAATGACTTTAGCAAAGGCCAAATCCGCATCATCAAAGACAGGGATTTTAAAGGTGACCTTGTCTGGATCAAGTTGGGAAACGATAAAGTCCAGGGTCTCAAAGTTGACTTCCATCTTGGATGAAGGAGGTTTGGGACTTAGAGTGACCTGGTCGATGTCTTTTAACCAATTTTGCCAGCGGGAGCCTTGGGTCTCAACAGCCAGAGTGACACCACGTTCCTTGAGCTTGGTTACTAGCTCAGCCATGTTGGCTGCTAGGATAGCAGGATTTCCCCCAGATAGGGTGACGTAGTCGTAGCTCCCTAATTTATCCAAGGCAGCAATGACTTCGTCAGCTGTCATACGAGTTGGCTTTTCAGAACCATCCCAAGTAAAGGCAGAGTCGCACCAGTCGCAGTGGTAGTCGCAACCAGCAGTGCGGACAAACATGGTTTTCTGCCCAATAGCACGGCCTTCACCTTGAAAGGTAGGACCAAAAATTTCCAAAACTGGTAGTTTGAGGACACGTTCCCTAGTCATCTAACCACTCCCGTCTAAACTCTGCAAAGGCAGTAGGAGTTTCATAGAGGCGAACGTATTCTAAACGAAGACCTCGTTCATCTGGTAACTCTTGATTCATGGTTTGGAAAATCCAGTAAACCATATTTTCAGCGGTTGTATTCATATAGGGCAGGGTTTCATTGAGATAGCGATGATCTAAGTGGGGCTCTAAGTAGTTCTTGTAGATAGCTTTGATATCTCCGAAATCGTAGGTCATGCCACGTTCATCTAAAAATCCACTGACAGCAATCTGCAAATGATAGGTGTGACCATGCAGGGATTTGCATTTTCCCTCATAGTGAAAGAGGTGGTGGGCAGCGTCAAAGGTAAATTCTTTTGATACCAAGGTTCTGTGAGGATTGTAGACAAGAGACTCCCCGGTTTCCTGTTTGATTTCTTTGGGTGCAAAAAACATTAGGCCTCTCCTTTCTGTGAGAGATAAACATCTAACCCATGTTGACGTAGATGGCAGGCTGGACAATTTCCACAGCCACTTCCGATAATTCCGTTGTAGCAGGTTACAGTTTTTTTACGAACATAGTCAAAGGCACCGAGTTGGTCGGCTAATTCCCATGTTTCAGCCTTGTCTAGCCACATGAGAGGTGTTTGGATAACAAAGTCGTAATCCATGGCAAGGTTGAGGGTAACATTAAGGGATTTGACAAAGACATCTCGACAATCGGGGTAGCCTGAGAAGTCTGTCTCGCAGACACCTGTCACGATATCTTTAATGCCCCGTTGCTTAGCAAGAACAGCCGCAAAGGATAGAAAGAGGTGGTTGCGACCGTCAACAAAGGTATTGGGAACCTCTCCCTCTTTTTGCTCAATTTCCAAATCAGAGGTCAGGGCATTTTCAGTGATTTGCCCCAGCAGAGACATATCTAGGATATGATGACGAATCCCCTGTTCCTTAGCGATTTCTCTAGCAACTTGAATTTCGAGATGATGGCGTTGACCGTAGGCAAAGGTAACGGCTTCGACCGTTTCATAGTGTTCTTTAGCCCAAAAGAGGCAGGTTGTAGAATCTTGACCGCCGCTAAAGACGACCAAGGCTGATTGATGTTTCATAGTACTCCTTCCAAAATGGGAAATGTTCAGAGCACGCAAAAAGCTCCCTTGAGGGAGCTAAAAAATACCAAGTAGAGGTTTTTTTTAGCGATGGCATGTCCCAAACATCGTAATATTCTACCTACAGTTTAGCATATTTTTTGAAAAATGGCAAAGGGCAAGAAAAAAGAGACCAAAGAAAGTAATTGGTCTCTAATGTGATTAGCTCAATTCAGCAACGATGGCCTTGATTTGTTCTGCTGTGTGAACACCAGCAACTTGTTTGACAACTTGGCCGTCTTTTTTGAAGAGAAGAGTTGGGATAGACATGATTCCAAAAGCACGAGCTGTGTTTGGGTTTTCATCAACGTCCATTTTAACGATTTTCAAGACATCCTCTGAAAGTTCTTCAGACAATTTATCCAAGATTGGACCTTGCATACGACATGGACCACACCAAGTTGCCCAGAAGTCTACCAAGACCAAACCGTCTTTTGTTTCTTGTTCGAATGTTGCATCTGTAATTGCTTTTGCCATTGTATTTCTCCTTTTTAGTTATATTGGCTTAAATCTTGTTTCATGAGATAGAAGAAGACATCTCCATAAGTCCCATGGTAGTCCAAATCATGACCGTTGTAAGTTAATTTTTGGACAGGGTAGTAGTCTGCGACGCCGATAAGGCAAGCTTGTTGTGAACGATCAAAATCTTCATAAGATTCGAAAGTTACAGTTCTTTCGTTCTTGCTGGCATCTAGATAGGTAATTTCAATCATATTTAAAACTCCTTTGTTTAATGATGATTTTATTTTACTCCTTGTAAAAGAGAATGTCAAGAAAAATGATTGCGCACGCAACTTTTTTTCTAAAATCATCTTAAACCAAGAAATCCAAACCAGTTTCCAAGCTTTCTTCGACAGCCTTTTGTAGAGAGGCCAGTGTCTTTTGCCCATCACCTGTCAGGCAGATAAAACTAGAGCGTCGATCTTGATCACAACACCTGCGACTAAGTAGACCGCAATTTTTGGCTTCCAAGCGAGCCACCATCCGAGAAACAGCGCTCGGGCTCAGATGAAGCTTATCTGGCAGGTCAATCTGGCGTAGAGATTTTTCTTGGGCCAAGTCCAGATAGTAGAGCAGGTAGAACTCTTTCAAGGTCAGACTTTGCTCGCTCTGCTGGGCAATAGTCTCTTCCAAGAGGCTTTCAATTTCTTTCTGACGCCGATTGAAGTCAAACCATTTTTCCAAATAGGTCATAGTATCTCCTTTCTTTTTAGAGTTATAGCATAGAAGAATGTCCATTCTCGGACAGTCTCTGCATCACAAGATGATTGCGCATGCAATGATTATACTACTTTTCAAGAAAGCTGGCAAGAAGGACGCTGGCATCTTTTATCCTAAATCATGCCTGTTTTCCCAAGTCAAGAATTGTTTGTATCCCCTTTCTTCTCAAACTTTCATCAACTCTTGTGCATTTCCTTGAAATTTTCTGAAAAAAGAGTAAACTGGTATGCAAGAAGTCTATTTCGTGGAGTTTAGGATGAAATTATATGTTCAATTAATGATTCTCTTTGTGATTTCTCTAATCGGTGAGGGAATCTCCAGTTTCTTTCATTTGCCTATTCCAGGCAGTATTATCGGTTTGATTATTCTCTTTCTAGCCCTACAATTCAAGTGGCTGAGAACTAGGCATGTCAATATGGTGGGGAATTTCTTGCTGGCTAATATGACCATTCTCTTTTTGCCACCAGCAGTGGGAATCATGGAAAAGTTTGATGTGATTGCTCCTTATCTTTTGCCCATCGTCTTGATTGTCTTTTTTGCAGCAGTTATCAATATTATCCTCATAGCCTTGGTAGTTCAGTTCATCAAGAGACGGTTTGAGGGAGATTATGAGAAAGGAGATGCCAAATGAGTGAATTTGTTTCCAATCCCCTATTTGGGCTTGCCTTGTCTATCCTAGCTTATCTAGTGGGAATGTTGATTTACAGACGTTTTCCCCATCCTTTGACAACGCCCTTGCTTTTGTCAGCTGTTTTCATTATTATCTTTCTAAAGGCGACGGGTATTTCTTACCAGGATTACTACCAAGGTGGTGTTTATCTGAACAACTTGATTGTTCCATCGACCGTGGCTCTGGGGATTCCGCTTTATAAGAGTTTTCACTTGATGAAGCACCATGCACGGAGTATTCTCTTTGGTAGTCTGTTAGCAGTAGTTGTCAATACCTCTTTCACAGCCCTTGTAGCTAAGATTTTTGGAATGGACTTTTTCCTAGCCATTTCTCTCTTTCCGAAGTCAGTGACAACCGCCATGGCAGTGGGAATTACAGAAAAATTGCAAGGTCTGACGACCGTGACCTTGGTGGTTGTAGTGGCGACTGGGATTTTAACCAGTGTCATCGGCCCAACCCTCTTGAAGTGGTTGAAAATTGATGACCCAGTAGCTGTTGGTCTTTCCCTTGGAGGAACAGGTCATGCTGTCGGAACGGGAACAGCCTTTCGATACGGTTCTGTAGCAGGAGCTATGGGTGGTTTGGCTATCGGTGTTACCGGTATTCTCTATGTCTTTGTCAGCCCTATTGTAGCCAGCTTGATATTGAGTTAAAAAGCAAGGAATTTTGGTTCCTTGCTTTTTAAAATCGTATTTTATAGAATATTACTTTCCTTTTCGTAAGTGAATGACTTGGTCATAGTGTTTTAAGTCTTCTTCTGTATAGTGGTGAATGACTTCAATAACTGTTTGAGGTAGGGAGAAGAGCAAGTCGCTAATTTTTCTGCTATTTTCCAAGTCAAGATTGGCCTTGATTTCATCTGCTAAGATGAGTTGGCTATCATGGTAGAGGGCACGAGCTATTTCAAGGCGTTGTTTCTCGCCACCAGACAGACTATCATTGCTGAGCGTTCGATTTTTCAAATGTTCTAATCCTGTTTTTTTGAGGATATGATTTAAAGTATCTGGATTTTTATCCAGTCCTAGAAGGATATTGTCGTCCAGAGAGAGCGTGTCAAAGTAATGGCTATCTTGGAGGATATAGGAACTAAAGCTTGTGATTTCTTGACGTGACAGGTTTTGACCAGCAAAGCTAATCTGTCCACTTGTTGGTGTCTCTTCTCCATGAATGATATTGAGCAGGGTTGTCTTACCAGAGCCACTTTCCCCGATAATGGCAATTTTTTCTCCTTGCTTGATGTGCATGGAAATCGGAGACAGGAGGTTATTTCCATCTTTTTCTAGGGAGATGCTGTTAAGTTGGATAGGGAAAATGTTTTCTATGATTCTAGGCAAGATGGGATCAGACTGGTTCAAAAGTTTTTGGTATTTATTGAGAAGAGTTCGATTCGCTTTTCGGGTGTTGGTAAAGTAAGCCAACTCTTGGAATTGATAGCCGATATTATGGGAAACTAGATAGATGGCCACAAAACTCGCCGCATCTAAATAATTATAGTAGGTCATAAAGCCACCGATGACGATTGGTGTGACAGAACAAAAGGCATCGATGCTATTGATCAAGAGACTGTTTAAAGTTCGTTGTTTTTCATAGTTAATTTCGGTATCTAGACTGGTTTGTAATTGCTTTTGATAGCGAGCAAAAAAGTAGTCTTGCCCCTGATAATGGCGAATTTGTTGGCTACCACCAATAAAATTTGTCAAGCTTGCTAAGTAGCTCTGGTTAACAGTGGACCGCTTTTCAGAAAGTGAATCCAAACGCTTTGATCCGACAGCACTGCAGAGGACAGGAAAGGAGTAGAAGAGGATGAAAATCAAGCCCAGGTAAAAATTGGTCCATAGGGCATAGAGAATGGACACAGTGGTAAAGCCCAGAGAAGAAATGATGATGACCGTTGGCTCAATATAGTTTTCTTCTAGTTGCTTGACGTCGTTTTCTAGGTCGGACAAGATATCTTTTTCATCAATCTCATAACTGTTTAAAAATCGCTTGAAAATAGCACTCTTGATTCCATATTTGAAGTCAGTAATCAAACGAGCGTAGTAATAACGTTTCCCAGCCAAACCCAGTAAGAGGATGAGATTACCAAGGATTCCTAAAATCAAAACTTTCCAAAGAAGGCCTAGTTCTTGATTGGTAAAACTAGCAACAATATTTTGAACAAGGGCTGGTGTGATAATTGCTTCCAGCCAAGTAATGGCAATAGAAAAGAAGTAAAGTATGAGGTGCTTCTTAGTAACAAATCTTTTCAGCATAAAGAGTTGCCCTCCTTATCGATATACATGTAATCAATTTTAAAGTTATTATACTCCTTTTTATTAAATACTTCATATTAAAAATGTAAGTCCTGAGAACGAAAAAAGTCTAGCGAGTTATTGTCGCTAGACTTTAAAACTATTGCAAATTAACCTTGTTTCTCAAGATGTAGTAGGTTCCGAGGTAAAATATAGCTATGAATATGAGTTCTTCAATAATACTCGTACTTGCTCCCATATAGAAATTATCATTAAATCCTGCAAGTGAATTGACATAGAAGTTCGTACTGGTATTGAAGAAGACTTCTACAAATCCAATGACGATTTGGATACCGATATAAGCTACAATGGCTAGTGCGGTACGGTATTCATTGAACAGTTGTCCGATGGAAATAGCCAAGTAGATGCAGAGGATTCCTGAGATGGTATTTAGTAGGAAGGATACCCCCATAAGAGAGAGTTGAGGAAGGAATGTTCCTACAAGTGGAATCAACTCAGAATTTGATATCCATTCTGGAACCGTTATGGTAACAATAATAAAAGCGCTTAGAGCTAGTACAGTGGAGCTAAGGATAGACCAAATGAAGGCTCCAACTAATTTGGCTGTGATGATATGGTGTTCAGAAACTGGCAAGGTCAAGGTCAGATAGCCTTGTCGGTCATAGACACTACCTTTGAATCGTTTAATAATCAAGAAAATGGTTGAAATCCCAAGTGTAATCATCAATCCACCAAAGACGAGAGCCAGAAAGAAAAGTAAGACAGGTTGGCTATCTTTGAAAGATACATAATTATAATAGTGTCCTTGCATTCCTATGGGAACGGAAAGAACTAGCACGGCAGCGTAAAGGGCTAAATACCACTTGTTAACATTTTTAAATTCGTAGCGAACTAAATTCCAAAACATAATAATCTCCTTTGCTTAGGCCTTAAATTCCTGACGGAAGAGTTGGTCAATGGATTCACCAGACTCATAGCGAATATCATCTACATTTCCTTGACGGACGACTTTTCCATCTTTGAGGAAGACAATTTCATCTAAGATTGGCTCGATATCAGAAATTAAGTGGGTAGAAATCAAAACGGTAGAAGTTGGGGAGTAGTTGTTGATAATGGTATTGAGGATATACTCACGGGCTGCTGGATCCACCCCACCAATGGGTTCATCCAAAACATAGAGACGAGCATCACGGCTCATAACCAAAATCAGTTGGACCTTTTCCTTGTTTCCTTTTGATAGTTTCTTGAGACGACTATTTTCATCAATACCGAGGTCAGCAAGAAGATGATGGGCACGTTCAAGATTGAAATCTTTATAGAAGGTCTTGAAGTAGGTTAGGGCTTCTTTGACCTTCATTTGCTCATTGAGATAGGTCGTATCTGGCAAATAAGCTACGATAGCCTTGGTTGCTGGGCTTGGGTCCATATCGTTGATAAGGACACGTCCTTGATCTGGTTGTAAGAGGCCATTGATGAGTTTAATCAAGGTTGTTTTTCCTGAGCCGTTTGGGCCGAGGAGACCGACAATTTTTCCAGCTGGGATGTCAAGAGAAACATTTTCAAGGGCTGGGGTTGCTCCATAAGATTTGGATACATTTTCAAATGCTAGTAATGACATAGGCTTAAACTCCTTTAATATAATCGCCGACTACGCCTGGTAGTTCTTCTTTTTCATAGCCAAAATGGGTCATGGAGGAAACGAAGTGTTCCAATTCTTCTTCCGATAATTGTTTGCGCGATTGGGCGATTAGCTCCTTATCCTCAGTCACAAATCGTCCAGTTGTTCGCTTACTGTAGACAAATCCTTCTCGTTCAAGGTCTGATAAGGCTCTTTGGATGGTGTTTGGATTGACACCAGCCTCGCTAGCCAGCTCTCGCACGGTTGGAAGTTGTTGATTGGGTTCCAGTGTATGGGAAACAATCTGAAGCTTGATTTTCTCCATAATCTGTAAATAGATGGGTTTTTTGTTGTCAAATGTCCAGGACATCTTGGTCTCCTTTCTTTTATCCTTTTGTCTTAATTAAATAATACAACGAAACAAAAAACTTGTCAAGCAAAAAGAAGAATTGTTTTGGGAATCGCTTAAAAAATGGTATAATGAAAAGAAAACGATAAGGAGGGAAAGGATGCGTTGTCCAAAATGTGGGGCTACCAAGTCAAGTGTTATCGATAGTCGCCAAGCAGAAGAAGGGAACACCATTCGTAGAAGACGTGAGTGCGACGAATGCCAGCACCGTTTTACAACCTACGAACGGGTAGAAGAAAGAACCTTAGTGGTTGTTAAAAAAGATGGCACACGGGAACAGTTCTCCAGAGATAAAATCTTTAATGGGATTATCCGCTCAGCCCAGAAACGTCCTGTGTCAAGTGATGAAATCAACATGGTAGTCAATCGTATCGAACAGAAACTCCGTGGTCGAAATGAAAATGAAATTCAAAGTGAGGACATTGGTTCACTCGTCATGGAGGAGTTGGCTGAGTTAGATGAGATTACCTATGTGCGTTTTGCCAGTGTCTATCGTAGTTTTAAGGATGTGAGTGAGTTAGAGAGCCTGCTCCAACAAATCACCCAGTCCTCTAAAAAGAAAAAGGAAAGATAAATGAAGCCAATTGACCGTTTTTCTTATCTAAAGAATAATCGGGTGTCGCAAGATACCTCATCTCTGGTACAGTGCTACCTCCCGATTATCGGTCAGGAGGCACTGAGCCTTTATCTTTATACCATCAGTTTTTGGGATAATGGCAGAAAGGAATACCTTTTTTCAAGCATTCTCAATCATCTCAATTTTGGGATGGATAGACTGATAAAAGCCCTGAAAATCCTATCTGCTTTTAATCTCTTGACCCTCTATCAAAAGGGTGATACCTATCAGATAGTTATCCATGCTCCTCTTTCAAGTCAAGACTTCTTGGAACATCCTGTTTATCGCAGACTTTTGGAGAAAAAGATTGGCGATGCAGCTGTGGAGGATTTAAAAGTTGAAAGTGCTGAGGGAGAAGAAATACCTGTCTCACTCAATCAAGTCTTTCCAGACTTGCCAGAACTAGGAAGTCAAGAAGACCTTGGTCTCAAGAAGAAAGTGGCCAACGATTTTGACTTAGACCATTTTCGTCAGCTTATGGCTCGAGATGGGCTTCGCTTTGCGGATGAGCAGTCCGATGTCTTAAACCTTTTTGCCATTGCTGAGGAGAAGAAATGGACTTGGTTTGAAACTTATCAATTGGCCAAGTCAACAGCTATTTCCCAGGTTATTTCAACCAAACGCATGCGGGAAAAAATCGTTCAAAAACCTGTTTCCTCTGACTTTAGTCCTAAGGAAGCAACCATTATCAAGGAAGCAAAAAGCAAAACTGCCCTGCAGTTCTTGGCAGAAATCAAGCAAACACGCAAGGGGACCATTACCCAAACAGAAAGAGAACTCTTGCAACAAATGGCTGGCTTGGGCTTGCTGGACGAAGTTATCAATATTATTCTTTTATTGACCTTTAATAAGGTAGATTCAGCAAATATCAATGAGAAATATGCTATGAAGGTAGCCAATGACTATGCCTATCAAAAAATTCATTCGGCAGAAGAGGCAGTCTTGCGCATCCGTGAACGTGGGCAAAAGAGTCAAGCTCAAAAAGGCAGTAAACCGAGTCCTACCAAGTCCAATGTACCCAAGTGGAGCAATCCAGATTATAAAAATGAAACCAGCGAGGAAACTCGTCTGGAACTAGAACGTAAGAAACAAGAACTATTAGCTCGATTAGAAAAAGGAGGAGATTAGATGGAAAGTGTCGGAGACGTACTCAAACGTCAACCTAGCCGTTTTCATTATCAAGATTTGGTCCAGAAAATCATGAAGGACCCTGATGTTGCGGCCTTTATCCAGCAAGAATCCTTGACTCCAGAGGAATTAAATCGCAGTATCTCCAAGTTTAATCAATATATCACCGAGCGTGACAAATTTCTCCGTGGGGATACGGATTATATTGCCAAAGGCTACAAGCCAATTTTGGTTATGAATCATGGTTATGCAGACGTTTTTTATGAAGAAACTCCTGAACTAATAGCGGCTGAAAAAGAAGCGGCTATTAAGAATCGTCTCAAGTTAATCAATCTGCCAGCCAGTCTCAGGAAAGCTAGTTTGGCTCAAGTTGACTTGGATGATTTGGGGCGCTTGCCAGTTTTTGAAAAGCTATTAGCCTTCGTGGAACAATATCCAACTATTCTAAAAGGTCTTTACCTATATGGAGACTTTGGTGTGGGTAAAAGTTTCATGGTGGCTGCCTTAGCCCATGATTTATCAGAAAAACGTGGTGTTTCATCAACTCTCCTCCACTATCCTAGCTTTGTCATCGATGTCAAAAATGCTATCGGTGATGGTAATGTCAAGACCTTGGTGGATGAGATTAAGCTTTCTGAAGTCCTGATTTTAGATGATATTGGCGCCGAGCAATCAACAGCTTGGGTACGTGATGAAATCCTGCAAGTCATTCTTCAATATCGGATGCAGGAAAATTTACCGACTTTTTTCACCTCCAACTTCAACTTTGAAGAATTGGAGCTGCATTTCGCTAAAGGGAAACATGGAAATGACGAAACTTGGGAAGCCAGACGCGTCATGGAACGCATCCGTTATTTGGCTGAGGAGACTCGTTTAGAAGGAGTAAACCGTCGATGACAGAAACAATCAAATTAATGAAAGCTCACACGTCAGTGCGCAGATTTAAGGAGCAAACCCTTCCTCAGGAAGACTTGACCGAAATCCTGACAGCAGCCCAGATGGCTTCGTCTTGGAAGAATTTCCAATCCTACTCTGTGATTGTGGTGCGAAGTCAAGAAAAGAAAGATGCTCTGTATGAATTGGTGCCTCAGGAAGCCATTCGCCAGTCTGCTGTTTTCCTTCTCTTTGTCGGAGACTTGAACCGAGCAGGAAAGGGAGCCCAGCTTCATACCGATTCATTCCAACCCCAAGGTGTAGAAGGTCTCTTGATTAGTTCAGTCGATGCGGCTCTTGCTGGTCAAAATGCCTTGCTGGCAGCTGAAAGTTTGGGCTATGGTGGTGTCATTATTGGCTTGGTTCGATACAAGTCAGCAGAAGTAGCAGGGCTCTTTAACCTGCCTGACTACACCTATCCTGTCTTTGGGATGGCACTAGGTGCGCCAAATCAACATCATGATGTAAAACCAAGACTGCCACTAGAGAATGTTGTCTTTGAGGAAGAATACCAAGAACAGTCAACCGAGGTAATCCAAGCTTACGACCGTGTACAGGCTGACTATGCTGGGGCGCGTGCGACCACAAGCTGGAGTCAGCGTCTAGCAGAACAGTTTGGTCAAGTTGAACCAAGCTCAACTAGAAAAAATCTTGAACAGAAGAAGTTATTGTAGAAAGTGAGAAATTATGGCCCTACCAACTATTGCCATTGTAGGACGTCCCAATGTTGGGAAATCAACCCTATTTAATCGGATCGCTGGTGAGCGAATCTCCATTGTAGAAGATGTCGAAGGAGTGACACGTGACCGTATCTATGCAACGGGTGAGTGGCTCAATCGTTCCTTTAGCATGATTGATACAGGAGGAATCGATGATGTCGATGCTCCTTTTATGGAACAAATCAAGCACCAGGCAGAAATTGCCATGGAAGAAGCCGATGTTATCGTCTTTGTCGTGTCTGGTAAGGAAGGAATTACCGATGCAGACGAATACGTAGCCCGTAAACTTTATAAGACCCACAAACCAGTTATCCTCGCGGTTAACAAGGTGGACAACCCTGAGATGCGAAACGATATCTATGATTTCTATGCTCTCGGTTTGGGTGAACCACTGCCTATCTCATCTGTCCATGGGATCGGTACAGGGGATGTGCTAGACGCTATCGTAGAAAATCTTCCAAATGAATATGAAGAAGAAAATCCAGATGTCATTAAGTTTAGTTTGATTGGTCGTCCAAACGTTGGAAAATCAAGCTTGATCAATGCTATCTTGGGCGAAGACCGTGTCATTGCTAGTCCCGTTGCTGGAACAACTCGTGACGCCATTGATACCCACTTTACAGATACAGATGGTCAAGAGTTTACCATGATTGATACGGCTGGTATGCGTAAGTCTGGTAAGGTTTATGAAAATACAGAGAAATACTCTGTCATGCGTGCCATGCGTGCTATTGACCGTTCAGATGTGGTCTTGATGGTTATCAATGCAGAAGAAGGAATCCGTGAGTACGACAAGCGTATTGCAGGATTTGCTCATGAAGCTGGTAAAGGAATGATTATCGTGGTAAACAAGTGGGATACGCTTGAAAAAGACAACCACACTATGAAAAACTGGGAAGAAGATATCCGTGAGCAGTTCCAATACCTGCCTTACGCACCGATTATCTTTGTATCAGCCTTGACCAAGCAACGTCTCCACAAACTTCCTGAGATGATCAAGCAAATCAGCGAAAGTCAAAATACACGTATTCCATCAGCTGTCTTGAATGATGTCATCATGGATGCCATTGCCATCAACCCAACACCGACAGACAAAGGAAAACGCCTCAAGATTTTCTATGCAACCCAAGTGGCAACCAAACCACCAACCTTTGTTATCTTTGTCAACGAAGAAGAACTCATGCACTTTTCTTACCTGCGTTTCTTGGAAAATCAAATCCGCAAGGCCTTTGTTTTTGAGGGAACACCGATCCATCTCATCGCAAGAAAACGCAAATAAAAAAGTAGAATCTGGAATGACATTTCCAGATTTTTTTGATAGAATGAAGTTGAAGAAAACGCCATCAAAAAGAGGTGTCGATAATGGAACATTTGTTTAAATTCTTACTTTTAGCACCTTACTTTTATTTTGATAACTGGATTGAAAAGGCCAACAGAAATAGCAGATTTTTCCCATTTTTTTACTATTTTTACTGGGTTTACATCCCCCTCTATTCTCTTTTTAGCCTTGCTTGGACAGTTGTTTCAGTTCTGTTTTTCAATATCGTCTTGAGAAATGTGACAGATATCAAGTTTTGGGGCATTTGGTTTCTTTTTATTTTGCTAGCTATTGGTCTGAATAGGTCAACTTATTTCTGTCTCAAAAAAATGTTTCGCTTGAGACGGGAACTAGGGAAGTCTAAAGGTGGAAGGCATTGATTTATACTCTTCGAAAATCTCTTCAAACCACGTCAACGTCGCCTTTGATTATATATGTAACTGACTTCGTCAGTTCTATCTACAACCTCAAAACAGTGTTTTGAGCTGACTTCGTCAGTCTTATCTACAACCTCAAAGTAGTGCTTTGAGCAACCTGCGGCTAGTTTCCTAGTTTGCTCTTTGATTTTCATTGAGTATTATATTACTTTCTATTTGTAGGAGGTGGCTTATGGTACGTCTAAAATCATTTATTACACGCTATTTCAAGGTCTATATTGGTTTGGTTCTGCTGATCTGGCTTGCTTTCTTCTTTATTCCTTGGGGGAGTCCGGTTCTGGGGATAACGATTGACATCTTCATTATGCAGAAAGTCTTGCTAGTTTTTGGAATTCTGTCCATTTTGATGGCCTTGCTATCCAAGAAAGTCAGTCTCTTTGTTTTTGGACTTATCTGTTGTCTTTCTCTTTGGATTAATCTATTTATCCTATTTGCTCTTTTGCCGATTTTTGGAAATTAAACACTTAAAAAATAGAGAGAGGTTAGCTTGGAAACTAGCCTCTTTTT
>NZ_JANCPI010000022.1:0-10355 GCF_024295435.1 Streptococcus sp. CF7_Ac1-8
ATGTAAAAAATATCAAAAATAAATGGTTTAGAAAGATTTTTAAACCGTTTTTTGGTATAATAAGAAGAATAAATTGAAAGAAGGAATTCCAAAAATGGGAAAAATTGAAGTTATTAATCATCCACTGATTCAACACAAATTGTCAATCTTACGTCGTACAGATACTTCTACAAAAGCTTTCCGTGAGCTAGTAGATGAGATTGCAATGTTGATGGGATATGAAGTACTTCGTGATCTTCCACTAGAAGATGTGGAAATCGAAACACCAATCACAAAAACAGTTCAAAAACAATTGGCTGGTAAGAAATTGGCTATCGTTCCAATCTTGCGTGCAGGTATCGGGATGGTTGATGGACTTTTGAGCTTGGTTCCAGCTGCTAAAGTTGGCCACATCGGTATGTACCGTGATGAAGAAACGCTTCAACCAGTTGAGTACTTGGTGAAATTGCCTGAAGATATTGACCAACGTCAAATTTTTGTGGTAGACCCAATGTTGGCAACAGGTGGCTCAGCAATCTTGGCTGTTGATTCTCTTAAAAAACGTGGCGCATCAAATATCAAATTTGTCTGCCTTGTATCTGCTCCAGAAGGTGTTAAAGCCCTTCAAGAAGCTCATCCAGATGTAGAAATCTTTACAGCAGCCTTGGATGAACGCTTGAACGAACACGGTTATATCGTTCCAGGTCTTGGAGATGCTGGGGACCGCTTGTTCGGTACAAAATAAAATAAAAAAGAGATTGACTTGGAAAAGGATTTCCAGTCACGAAAGGAGGTTGAATTTTTGTTTCTGTCTAATGAAAACAGAGCAAAAATTTGACCTTTTTTGACCAAGATATTATAATAGTCTTATCTTCAGTCATTTGACCAATAAAATTAAAACTCAAAAGGAGAAATAAATGATTCCTGTAGTTATTGAACAAACAAGCCGTGGAGAACGTTCCTACGATATTTACTCACGTCTTCTTAAAGACCGCATCATTATGCTGACAGGCCCAGTTGAAGACAATATGGCCAACTCTGTTATTGCCCAGTTGCTTTTCTTGGATGCCCAAGATAGTACAAAGGATATTTACCTTTATGTCAATACACCTGGTGGTTCCGTTTCAGCTGGTTTGGCAATCGTTGATACCATGAACTTTATCAAGGCAGATGTCCAAACCATTGTTATGGGAATGGCAGCATCTATGGGGACGGTCATTGCATCAAGTGGAGCAAAAGGCAAACGTTTCATGCTTCCAAATGCAGAGTATATGATCCACCAACCAATGGGTGGTACAGGTGGAGGTACTCAGCAAACCGATATGGCGATCGCTGCAGAACACTTGCTTAAAACTCGTAATACCTTGGAAAAAATCTTGGCTGAAAATTCAGGTCAGTCAATCGAAAAAGTTCACGCAGATGCAGAACGCGATAACTGGATGAGTGCCCAAGAAACACTTGAATATGGCTTTATTGATGAAATCATGGCCAACAATTCATTGAATTAATGATCAAAGAAGGCAAACTCGACTGGGTTTGCTTTTTTTGGTATAATAGGGAGAGATTTCTTAGAAAGAGGATTTATCATGTTTGAAAAAGTCAATCGATCTGGCTTGATTATCTATCTTTACTATAATCGTGATGCCAAAAAATTGCAGGATTATGGAGATATTACCTATCATTCCAAGAAACATCGTTACTTACAACTCTATGTTCCAACTCAAGAAATGGAGCAATTGGTCGGGCGCTTGGGCAAGGAAAAGTTTATAAAAAAAGTCAGGGTTTGTCATATCCAAGAGCTGGAAACACCCTTTGTGGGCAATCTTCATCGAGAGGAAAACGTTATCATCGAAAAAGTTCAAGAAAAGTGTTGACAATTTTCTGATAATTCGGTATATTCTTAACATGCTATTTATTTAAGAATAAGGAGACAAAAAAAGATGAAGAAAAAATTTGCCCTATCGTTTGTGGCGCTTGCAAGTGTAGCACTTCTTGCAGCCTGTGGAGAAGTGAAGTCTGGAGCGTCAAACGCTGCTGGTAACTCAGTAGAGGAAAAGACAATCAAAATTGGATTTAACTTCGAAGAAACTGGTGCCGTAGCTGCCTACGGAACATCTGAACAAAAAGGTGCCCAACTTGCCGTTGATGAAATCAATGCAGCAGGTGGTATCGACGGAAAACAAATCGAAGTAGTTGATAAAGATAATAAATCTGAAACTGCTGAGGCGGCTTCAGTAACAACTAACCTAGTAACCCAATCTAAGGTATCAGCAATCGTAGGACCTGCGACATCTGGTGCAACTGCAGCTGCTGTAGCTAACGCTACAAAAGCAGGTGTTCCATTGATTTCGCCAAGTGCGACTCAAGATGGATTGACTAAAGGTCAAGATTACCTCTTTATCGGAACATTCCAAGATAGCTTCCAAGGAAAAATTATCTCAAACTATGTTACTGAAAAATTAAACGCTAAGAAAGTTGTTCTTTACACTGACAATGCCAGCGACTATGCTAAAGGTATTGCTAAAGCCTTCCGTGAAGCTTACAAAGGTGAAATCGTTGCAGATGAAACTTTCGTAGCAGGTGACACAGACTTTCAAGCAGCCCTTACAAAAATGAAAGGGAAAGACTTTGATGCTATCATCGTCCCTGGTTACTACACTGAAGCTGGTAAAATTGTAAACCAAGCGCGTGGTATGGGAATTGATAAACCAATCGTTGGTGGTGATGGATTCAACGGTGAAGAGTTTGTACAACAAGCAACTGCTGAAAAAGCATCAAACATCTACTTTATCTCAGGCTTCTCAACTACTGTAGAAGTTTCAGCTAAAGCAAAAGCTTTCCTTGATGCTTACCGTGCTAAGTACAACGAAGAGCCTTCAACATTTGCAGCCTTGGCTTATGACTCAGTTCACCTTGTAGCAAACGCAGCAAAAGGTGCTAAAAACTCAGGTGAAATCAAGGATAACCTTGCTAAAACAAAAGATTTTGAAGGTGTAACTGGTCAAACAAGCTTCGATGCAGACCACAACACAGTCAAAACTGCTTACATGATGACCATGAACAATGGTAAGGTTGAAGCAGCAGAAGTTGTAAAACCATAATAGAAAAATGTTGAAATAGGGAATGAGCCTCTGACTCACTCCCTGTTTCGGTGTTTAAGAACCTATCAAAAAGTGAGGGGAAACCCTCAAAATTATAAATAGAAAGAGTGAATCTTATGCTCCAACAACTAGTAAATGGTTTGATTCTAGGTAGTGTTTATGCGCTATTAGCCCTAGGATATACCATGGTTTACGGAATTATCAAGCTCATCAACTTCGCCCACGGTGATATTTATATGATGGGAGCCTTTATTGGTTATTTCTTGATTAATTCTTTCCAAATGAATTTCTTTGTAGCGCTTATCGTAGCGATGCTAGCTACAGCTGTCCTTGGTGTCGTGATTGAGTTTCTTGCTTATCGACCTTTGCGCCACTCTACTCGTATTGCTGTTTTGATCACAGCTATTGGGGTTTCCTTCCTACTTGAGTATGGAATGGTCTATCTGGTTGGTGCCAATACCCGTGCCTTCCCTCAAGCGATTCAAACAGTTCGCTATGATTTGGGACCAATTAGCCTAACAAATGTGCAGTTAATGATTTTGGCCATTTCCTTGATTTTGATGATTTTGTTACAAGTCATTGTCCAAAAGACTAAGATGGGGAAAGCCATGCGTGCAGTATCCGTAGATAGCGATGCAGCACAATTGATGGGGATCAATGTAAACCGTACTATCAGCTTTACCTTTGCTTTGGGTTCTGCCCTTGCGGGTGCGGCTGGTGTTCTGATTGCCCTTTATTATAACTCTCTTGAGCCTTTGATGGGGGTTACTCCAGGTCTTAAATCTTTCGTTGCCGCAGTACTTGGTGGTATCGGAATTATTCCTGGTGCGGCTCTTGGTGGTTTTGTGATTGGTCTATTGGAAACCTTTGCGACAGCCTTTGGGATGTCAGACTTCCGTGATGCCATTGTTTATGGAATCTTGTTGTTGATCTTGATTGTCCGCCCAGCTGGTATCCTTGGTAAGAATGTGAAAGAGAAGGTGTAAACGATGAAAGAAAATTTAAAAGTTAATATTCTATGGTTACTCCTTTTGTTAGCTGGCTATGGTTTGATTAGTGTACTGGTTTCAGTTGGAGTACTCAATCTATTCTATGTACAGATTTTACAACAAATTGGAATTAATATTATTTTGGCTGTTGGTCTTAACCTAATCGTTGGTTTTTCAGGACAATTTTCACTTGGGCATGCTGGTTTCATGGCGATTGGTGCCTATGCCGCTGCTATTATTGGTTCTAAATCACCAACCTATGGTGCCTTCTTTGGAGCTATGCTTGTAGGTGCTTTGCTTTCAGGAGCTGTTGCTTTACTTGTCGGAATTCCAACCTTGCGCTTGAAGGGGGACTATCTTGCGGTAGCGACTCTCGGTGTATCTGAAATTATCCGTATCTTTATCATCAATGGTGGAAGTCTTACAAATGGTGCGGCAGGTATCTTGGGAATTCCTAACTTTACAACTTGGCAAATGGTTTACTTCTTTGTCGTGATTACAACCATTGCAACCTTGAACTTCTTGCGTAGCCCAATTGGTCGTTCAACCCTCTCTGTTCGTGAGGACGAGATTGCTGCTGAGTCAGTTGGGGTTAATACGACTAAAATTAAAATCATCGCCTTTGTCTTTGGTGCTATTACTGCAAGTATTGCAGGGTCACTTCAGGCAGGATTTATCGGTTCAGTTGTACCGAAAGATTACACTTTCATCAACTCAATCAACGTATTGATCATTGTTGTATTTGGTGGACTTGGTTCAATTACAGGTGCGATTGTTTCAGCTATTGTTCTTGGAATTTTGAATATGCTTCTCCAAGATGTTGCTAGCGTGCGTATGATTATCTACGCTTTGGCCTTGGTATTGGTAATGATTTTCAGACCAGGTGGACTCCTTGGAACATGGGAATTGAGCCTATCACGTTTCTTTAAAAAATCTAAGAAGGAGGAACAAAACTAATGGCATTACTTGAAGTAAAACAGTTAACCAAACATTTTGGCGGTCTAACAGCTGTTGGAGATGTGACTCTTGAATTAAACGAAGGGGAATTGGTTGGACTAATCGGTCCAAACGGAGCTGGTAAAACCACCCTTTTCAACCTTTTGACCGGTGTTTATGAACCAAGTGAGGGAACAGTTACCTTAGATGGTCACCTTTTAAATGGAAAGGCACCTTATAAGATTGCCTCTTTGGGACTTGGACGTACTTTCCAAAATATCCGTCTCTTTAAAGATTTAACAGTTTTGGACAATGTTTTAATTGCTTTTGGCAACCATCACAAACAACATGTTTTTGCTAGTTTCTTACGCTTACCAGCTTTTTACAAGAGTGAAAAAGAATTAAAAGCTAAAGCTTTGGAATTATTGAAAATCTTTGATTTAGATGGTGATGCAGAGACTCTTGCTAAAAACCTCGCCTACGGACAACAACGTCGTTTGGAAATTGTTCGTGCCCTTGCTACGGAACCTAAAATTCTCTTTTTAGATGAACCAGCAGCAGGTATGAACCCACAGGAAACAGCGGAATTGACTGAGTTAATTCGTCGTATCAAAGATGAATTCAAAATTACAATCATGTTGATTGAACACGATATGAATCTGGTCATGGAAGTAACAGAACGCATCTACGTACTTGAATATGGTCGTTTAATTGCTCAAGGAACTCCAGACGAAATTAAGACCAATAAACGCGTTATCGAAGCTTATCTAGGAGGTGAAGCCTAATGTCTATGTTAAAAGTTGAAAATCTTTCTGTGCATTACGGTATGATCCAAGCAGTCCGTGATGTAAGCTTTGAAGTTAATGAAGGAGAGGTTGTTTCCCTTATCGGTGCCAATGGTGCTGGTAAAACAACCATTCTCCGTACCTTGTCTGGTTTGGTTAGACCGAGTTCAGGAAAAATTGAATTTTTAGGTCAAGAAATCCAAAAAATGCCAGCTCAGAAAATCGTAGCTGGTGGACTTTCACAAGTTCCAGAAGGACGCCATGTCTTCCCTGGCTTGACTGTGATGGAAAATCTTGAAATGGGGGCTTTCTTAAAGAAAAATCGTGAAGAAAATCAAGCTAACTTGAAGAAAGTTTTCTCACGCTTCCCACGTCTTGAAGAACGAAAGAACCAAGATGCAGCCACTCTTTCAGGAGGGGAACAACAAATGCTTGCCATGGGACGCGCTCTTATGTCAACTCCAAAACTTCTTCTTTTAGATGAACCATCAATGGGTCTTGCCCCAATCTTTATCCAAGAGATTTTTAATATCATTCAAGATATCCAGAAACAAGGAACAACTGTCCTCTTGATTGAACAAAACGCTAATAAAGCACTCGCAATCTCTGACCGAGGCTATGTACTGGAAACAGGAAAAATCGTCCTATCCGGAACAGGAAAAGAACTCGCCTCATCAGAAGAAGTCAGAAAAGCATATCTAGGTGGCTAAAAAGGTCTGGGGGACCTTTTTAGTCGGTGAATAGAGATTGCGAAGCAATTATCTTTTCCAGTGGATTATTTTAGTTGGCATATTTAGATTGCAAACAAATCTACATCTACACTGAAAGATGAATTTCTAATAATTGAAAAATCGAATGAAGCGTACCTATCCTTCATTCACAGAGCTCGATTTCAGAGCTCTTTTTGCTAGCTTATTCATACTTTTCTGAATTTTGAAAAAGAAATGTAAGCGTTTGATAGATTTGCAAAAAGATTGTATAATAGGGATAAGAATAGAAAAGGAGAAGTCTCATGGCAGTTAAAGATTTTATGACCCGCAAGGTAGTGTATATTAGTCCAGATACAACAGTATCTCATGCAGCAGATTTGATGAGAGAGCAAGGATTGCACCGCTTGCCTGTTATCGAAAATGATCAATTGGTTGGTTTGGTGACTGAGGGAACCATTGCCCAAGCTAGTCCATCAAAAGCAACCAGTCTTTCTATCTATGAGATGAACTATCTTCTGAATAAGACAAAAGTAAAAGATGTCATGATTCGCGATGTTGTTACTGTTTCAGGCTATGCGAGTCTAGAGGATGCAACTTATCTGATGTTGAAAAACAAGATTGGTATTCTTCCTGTAGTAGATAACCATCAAGTCTATGGGGTTATTACGGACCGTGACGTTTTCCAAGCCTTTCTTGAAATTGCTGGTTATGGTGAAGAAGGGATTCGGGTGCGCTTTGTTACAGAAGATGAAGTCGGTGTTCTCGGAAAGATTGTTTCTTTGATTGTAGAAGAAAATTTGAATATCTCCCATACAGTCAATATTCCGCGTAAAGATGGTAAGGTTATTATCGAAGTTCAAATCGATGGATCAATCGATTTACCAGCCTTGAAAGAAAAATTTGAATCAGAGAATATTCAAGTAGAAGAAATCACTCGTACTTCAGCAAAAGTCTTGTAAGAAGGGAAGCCGAAAGGCTTCTTTTTACGTGCAATAAGGGATTAGAGCAAAAGATGGAAAGAAATGATAGATTATGGTATAATAAAATAATACAAAAAAGGAGTATTTATGGACATTTCAGAAATTCGTCAGAAAATTGACGCAAATCGTGAAAAATTAGCTTCTTTCAGGGGGTCTCTTTGACCTCGAAGGTTTAGAGGAAGAGATTGCCATCTTGGAAAACAAGATGACAGAACCTGATTTTTGGAACGATAATATCGCGGCCCAAAAAACGTCGCAAGAATTAAATGAATTAAAAAACACCTACAACACCTTCCACAAAATGGAAGAGTTGCAGGATGAAGTTGAAATTTTATTAGACTTTTTAGCTGAAGATGAGTCGGTGCATGAAGAATTGGTTGCACAGTTATCAGAACTCGATAAGATGATGACCAGCTATGAGATGACGCTTCTCTTGTCAGAACCTTATGACCATAATAATGCCATTTTGGAAATCCATCCAGGATCTGGTGGTACAGAGGCTCAAGACTGGGGTGATATGTTGCTTCGTATGTACACTCGTTATGGTAATGCTAAAGGCTTCAAAGTAGAAGTTTTGGATTATCAAGCAGGTGATGAGGCTGGTATTAAGTCGGTAACTTTATCATTTGAAGGACCTAATGCCTATGGTCTTCTCAAGTCAGAAATGGGTGTACACCGTTTGGTACGAATTTCACCATTTGACTCTGCTAAACGTCGCCACACCTCTTTCACATCTGTAGAAGTGATGCCAGAATTGGATGATACTATTGAAGTAGAAATCCGTGAAGATGATATCAAGATGGATACTTTCCGTTCAGGTGGTGCTGGTGGACAAAACGTCAACAAGGTTTCCACAGGTGTGCGTTTGACACACATTCCTACGGGAACTGTCGTCCAGTCAACGGTCGATCGTACCCAATATGGAAATAGAGATCGAGCTATGAAGATGTTACAGGCTAAGCTCTATCAAATGGAGCAAGAAAAGAAAGCTGCGGAAGTCGATTCCCTCAAGGGTGAGAAAAAGGAAATCACATGGGGAAGCCAAATTCGTTCTTATGTCTTCACGCCTTATACAATGGTAAAAGATCACCGAACTAGCTTTGAAGTTGCACAAGTAGATAAGGTTATGGATGGAGACCTAGATGGTTTTATCGATGCCTATCTCAAGTGGCGAATCAGTTAAGATAGAAAGGAACTCACATGTCAATCATTGCAATGCGAGATGTTGTCAAAAAGTATGATAACGGAACGACCGCCCTGCGAGGTGTCTCTGTCACTATTGAACCAGGAGAATTTGCCTATATCGTAGGTCCTTCAGGAGCCGGAAAATCAACCTTTATTCGTTCTTTGTATCGCGAAGTAAAAATCGAAAAAGGAAGTTTATCTGTTGCTGGTTTTGATTTGGTTAAAATCAAGAAGAAAGACGTCCCTCTACTCCGTCGTAGTGTTGGGGTTGTCTTCCAAGATTATAAACTGTTACCAAAGAAAACCGTTTACGAAAATATTGCCTATGCAATGGAGGTAATCGGAGAAAGTCGCCGTAATATCAAAAAACGTGTTATGGAAGTTTTAGACTTGGTTGGATTGAAGCATAAGGTTCGTTCTTTCCCAAATGAACTTTCGGGGGGAGAACAACAGCGTATTGCGATAGCGCGTGCTATTGTAAATAATCCAAAAGTATTGATTGCGGACGAACCAACAGGAAACTTGGACCCAGATAATTCATGGGAAATTATGAATTTGTTGGAACGCATCAATCTCCAAGGTACAACTGTCTTGATGGCGACCCACAACAGTCAGATTGTAAATACCTTGCGCCACCGTGTCATTGCCATTGAAAATGGCCGTGTCGTTCGTGACGAAGCTAAAGGAGAATATGGATACGATGATTAGTAGATTTTTTCGTCATTTATTTGAATCATTAAAAAGTTTGAAACGAAATGGCTGGATGACAGTAGCAGCTGTCAGTTCGGTTATGATTACTTTGACTTTAGTTGCAATATTTGCATCTGTTATCTTTAATACGGCTAAACTCGCTACAGATATTGAAAACAATGTCCGAGTAATGGTATATATTCGTAAGGACGTAGCTGACAATAGTGAGACCATTGAAAAAGAAGGTCAAACCGTTACAAATAATGACTACCATAAGGTATACGATGCTTTGAAAGGTATGTCAACTGTTAAAAGTGTTACCTTTTCAAGTAAAGAAGAACAATATGAAAAGTTGACCGAAACAATGGGGGACAACTGGAAAATCTTTGAAGGGGATGCCAATCCACTCTATGATGCATATATTGTTGATACCAACACGCCAAGCGATGTAAAGACAGTAGCAGAAGAGGCTAAGAAAATTGAAGGTGTATCAGAAGTTCAAGATGGTGGTGCTAATACAGAACGCTTGTTTAAGTTAGCCTCATTTATTCGTGTCTGGGGACTAGTTATCGCGGGATTATTGATTTTCATTGCGGTGTTCTTGATTTCTAATACGATTCGTATCACCATTATTTCACGAAGCCGTGAAATTCAAATCATGCGTTTAGTAGGTGCTAAGAACGGCTATATCCGTGGACCTTTCTTGCTTGAAGGTGCCTTCATTGGTTTGCTTGGAGCAACTCTTCCGTCAGTTCTGGTATTTATTGTCTATAAAATGGTTTACCAATCGGTTAATAAGTCATTGGTTGGCCAGAACCTTTCAATGATATCACCAGAGGTATTCAGTCCATTGATGATTGCCTTATTATTTGTGATTGGAATTTTTATCGGTTCAATCGGATCAGGAATTTCTATGCGCCGATTCCTGAAAATCTAAAATAGAAGTATATTTGAGGAGATTTTGATATCTCCTTTTTTACTACAAAAATTTTAGAAAAAA
>NZ_JANCPI010000023.1:0-9114 GCF_024295435.1 Streptococcus sp. CF7_Ac1-8
TGGCTGATGGCTCGCTCGGGTTGTTGGGTAAAGGGTTTATTACCGAAAAACTCCAACCACGGTTTGCGAACCTTATCTTTGCTGGTTTCTCTGTATTTTTTTAGTTCCAAGAATGCCATCTTGACTAGATGGTTTTCCTGACCGTTGTTTGTAATTGTTAAAACCTCACCCGTCGTATCCTCTCGCATACTAAAGCTGTGAAAAGCTAAATCATCTTGAAAGTAGTTGCTATCCACGATTGCGATAGCATATACTGGTGCGATGTGTTTATAACTATGGTGTGTATTACCTTCTCGTTGGCGAATTTTTTCTAGGTTTTGATTGACTTGACTGCACAGGTAAGCCCACAAACGATTGATGAAAAAATTCTGATGATGGACTTGTATTTCGATAATAACCTGAGTGCCGTTATCCAATTCCGCCAAGACGTCTATACTGGTATAGAAATCCTGCGCTGAGTAAGGCAGGGAAGGTAAGACATGAATATTGCTTCCCTCTAAAATCGTCACATTTTTGGCTGGTAAATCCAGCATATCGCGAATAAATTGACAAGTGATTTCTGGGTTGCTAAAAATCTTCTTAGCCACTAAATCATTAGTCGGGTTGATGCCCGGATGTCTTAGAATCATCCTTTTCCTCCTTTTATTATACCATAGTCTTATACTCAATGAAAATCAAAGAGCAAACTAGGAAACTAGTCGCAGGCTGTACTTGAGTACGCAAGGCGACGTTGACGTGGTTTGAATTTGATTTTCGAAGAGTATTAAATCTAGTTTTACTAGATTCTATGGTTCTATCTATTTATTCGGAAAAGAGATGAAAAAAACCTGAGAATCATCTCAGGCTTGGTCATTAAATCTTTTTCTCAATACTGAAAAGTGGAGAAAGTGGGCGTTTTTCATGGATACGTACGATAGCATCTCCTAGGAGATGAGCGATTGAAATCTGCTCAATCTTATCAATCAAACGCTCTTCTGGCAGATAGATGGTATCCAAAACAACTAATTTCTTAATAGCTGATTTTTGGATATTGTCCATAGCAGGACCAGAAAGAACTGGGTGCGTACAGCTTGCATAGACTTCAACAGCACCAGCTTCCGCAAGGGCATCTGCCGCGTGACAAATCGTACCTGCCGTATCAATCATATCATCAATCAAGATACAAGTCTTGCCTTCGACCTTACCGATGATGTTCATGACTTCACTAGTATTCATCTTATCAACACTACGACGTTTATCAATAATAGCGATAGATGTTTTCAAAAATTCTGCCAACTTACGAGCACGAGTCACCCCTCCATGGTCTGGGCTGACAACCACATAGTCAGAACCAACCATGCCACGACGCTCAAAATAATCCGCAATCAGAGGAGCCCCCATTAAATGATCCACAGGAATATCAAAGAATCCTTGAATCTGCGCAGCATGTAAGTCGATGGTCAATAAACGATCCACTCCAGCTACTTCAAGCATATTTGCGACAAGTTTTGAAGTGATTGGCTCACGCGCTCTCGCCTTTCTATCCTGACGTGCATACCCATAGTAAGGCATAACAACATTGACAGATTCTGCACTCGCACGCTTCAAAGCATCTACCATAATCAAAATTTCAAGCAGATTGTCATTTACAGGCGAACTAGTTGATTGTAGGATAAAGACGTGTTTCCCACGGATTGATTCTTCGATGTTGACCTGAATCTCTCCATCTGAAAATTGGCGAACACTTGATTTCCCCAACTCTATCCCAATCTCCTGCGCCACACGTTCTGCCAATTCTTTATTAGAAGAAAGGGCAAACAGCTTTAAATCAGAAAAAGACATGATTTCCTCCGGTATATATGTATCGCTTGTGCTTTTCACAAGATTTTTCCATTTACCATTGTAGCGCTTTTTGCACTATTTTTCAATCAAAAATAAAAGAAGGGCAGCATATTTGTACCCTTGCATCATTCTTTTAAAAAATATTCTAGTTCATCAACTCATTGTGCTTCTCAACAAAACGATAAGCCTGATAAAAACCATAGAGAGTAATAGCCGTAACCACTGGAATCGCTAAAGGCAACTCTGTCTCCAATTCAACAAAAGGAGAGTTAAACAAGAAATGAGTTCCCAAGGCTAGACCTAGGAAAATAAGCCCCTGTTTCTTGCCAATCTTCTGCCCTTTATAGGCTCTGTAAAGCAAGTAAACACCTACTACAGCTAGACCTGAAAAAGTCCAGTGAGAGGCAATTCCTGAGATGATACGCTCTAAAATTCTCGAAATAGTAAAGTCAAAGCCCTCTGGCAAATCCGTACGAATGTAACCAATATCCTCAATCATTTGGAATCCCAAACCAGAAGCAATCCCCAGTAAAAACAAAGATTTTAATTTTCGCACAGGAATCAAAGCTAAAACAAAGATAAGTGGCAATAATTTCAAGGTTTCTTCTACCAAAGGAGCCACAATAGCACTTTCAAAGGCATTTAAAAATGCACTATCTGGGAAAAGAACCCCCAGTAAATCATGGATGTAGGTATTAGCAAAGCTAGAAAGCCAGCCTGAAAGGAACATTCCTCCTAATAAAGACAAGATCAAGGAGTTCTTTGGCAATTCCCATTTTTTCCCAATACGGAAAAGAAAATAAAGAGCCGGAATCATGTAAAAGAGAGCTAGAAAGATAGAAACTCCCATCAGTCCATATTCCGCACCTGACATCGAACCGTCCGTATAGTAGATAGTTTCATACTGCAAACCAATACATAGCAATAAGATAAAAATAAATAAAATACTGTTTTTCTTCATACACTTTCTTTCTAAATGAATTTTTTACAATTCTACGACTGTCATACTTCCTGTATCCACATCGTAAATGGCACCAGAGATAATGACATCGTCTGGTATTAGGGGAGAATCGATAAGGAGTTGCATATCCTCGCGTACACTTTCCTCTATATCTTGGAAGGGCAAAAAGTCCTGGTCTGACACATCGACACCTAGTTCCTCTTTTAAATACTCCTGAAAAGGACCATTTTCAAAAGTCTGAGCACCACAGTCTGTATGGTGCAACACCACAATCTCTCTTGTCCCCATCTGTTGCTGGGAAATAACTAGCGAACGAATCATGTCCTCGGTCACCCGACCACCTGCATTCCGCAAGATATGAGCATCCCCAAGTGCCAAGCCCAGAGCTTGCGCAACGTGCAAACGTGAGTCCATACAGGTCACAATAGCTACTCTGGTTTTGGGTTTAAGTGGCAGATTTAACTGCCCATGTAGGGCAACATAAGCCTGATTGGCTTGCATAAACTGTTCAAAATACGACACGATTCCCTCCTTGAAAATTTGATAGTCAAATATTTCTCCTATCTTATCATTTTTATGAGGATTTGTCACGGATTATGCAAAGACCTTTTTCAAAACTTCCTGAATCGTTGTCACCCCAATGACCTGTATTTCCTTGGGTGGAGTGATTCCTGTTAAGGAATTCTTAGGTACATAAATCTTGGTAAATCCCAGTTTAGCAGCTTCGTTGATGCGTTGTTCGATACGATTCACGCGCCGAATCTCCCCTGTCAAACCCAGCTCGCCTACAAAACATTCCTGAGGGTTGGTTGGCTTGTCTTTGTAACTAGAAGCAATGGCAACTGCAACCGCCAAGTCAATGGCAGGTTCATCCAATTTGACACCGCCAGCAGATTTGAGATAGGCATCCTGATTTTGCAAGAGAAGACCTGCCCGTTTTTCCAAAACAGCCATAATCAAACTCGCACGATTAAAATCAAGCCCTGTCGTCGTACGCTTGGCATTTCCAAACATAGTCGGTGTTACCAAAGCCTGCACTTCTGCAAGAATAGGACGCGTCCCTTCCATGGTCACAACGATTGACGAGCCAGTTGCTCCATCCAAACGCTCCTCTAGGAAAACCTGACTCGGATTGAGGACCTCAACCAAGCCACCTGACTGCATCTCAAAAATCCCAATCTCATTAGTGGAGCCAAAACGGTTTTTCACCGCTCTCAAGATACGGAAGGTGTGGTGACGCTCCCCTTCAAAGTAAAGCACCGTATCCACCATATGCTCCAACATACGAGGCCCAGCCAAGGTTCCTTCCTTGGTTACATGCCCTACGATAAAGATGGCGATGTTATTAGTCTTAGCTAGCTGCATCAGTTCAGCCGTCACCTCACGCACCTGAGAAACAGACCCCTGCACCCCTGAAATCTCAGGAGACATAATGGTCTGGATAGAGTCAATAATGAGGAAGTCTGGCTGGATGCGCTCCACCTCTGCTCGAACACTCTGCATATTGGTCTCTGCATAGAGATAAAACTCGCTATCAATATCACCCAAGCGCTCTGCACGTAGTTTAATCTGCTGAGCAGACTCCTCCCCACTAACGTAGAGAACTGTCCCCACTTGGGACAACTGGGTTGAAACTTGTAGGAGAAGGGTTGATTTCCCAATCCCAGGATCCCCACCGATGAGGACGAGACTTCCTGGTACCACTCCTCCTCCAAGTACACGGTTGAATTCCTCCATCTCTGTCTTGGTTCGATTGACATTGATGGAGGTCACTTCAGCCAGTTTCATGGGCTTGGTTTTCTCACCTGTCAAGGACACACGCGCATTCTTGACCTCGGCAACCTCAACCTCTTCTACAAAAGAAGACCAAGATCCACAGTTAGGGCAACGTCCCAGATATTTAGGGGAATTATACCCACAATTTTGACATACAAATGTCGCTTTTTTCTTTACGATGATAAACCTCTTTCTATACCTCTAACTCACACTCAATCACTTGGCAAAAATCAATCTTCTCATTTGGCACAAACTGGCGCATAAGCATATTGTGACTTACCACTATCACGGTCTGGTAATCTCGATACTTAGCCATGCATTCTAGGAAACGAGACTTCATCTCTTCAGCTGTCTCATATTGAATAGGACTATTAGGAAGCAACTCCCCCTTGTTTTCTAAAAACAGGCTTCTAGCTGTTTCAAAGTTTTCTATTCCAGTTCCATAGACCTGCCATTCATGTAATAAAGGCTCCACTCTCAAAGGAAGGCCCGTAGCACAGGCCACATAAGAAGCCGTTTCTAAAGCTCTTGTGACTGCAGAAGATATGATTAGTTCAGCTGAAGGGAGTAAAGGATTGGTGCTCAGTTTCTGGGCTTGCTGCCGTCCCTTATCAGACAAGGGTGCCAAATCTATACCAAATCCCGTATAAGAACGCTCCTCTAACTCACGATAATCTGGCTCCCCGTGACGTACAAAGATAATCTTCATCCTAGTGCCCAGTCGATCCAAATCCACCAGTTCGCACGCCATCAGCCACATCTCCATCTGCAATTAAGAAAGGAGCAAAGACAGCCTGGACCACACGTTCCCCAACTTCAAGAACAACCTCTTGGTCTGTGATATTCTTCATCTGAGCAAAAATATGCCCTTCATTCCCAGGATTTCCATAATAATCCCCATCAATGACCCCAACCGAGTTAATCAAGACCAGACCCTTCTTACGAGGATTTGAAGAACGATCATAGAGGTAGAGAACCTCAGTCGGCTGCATATAAGCCTTAACCCCTGTCGGGACGAGAACAATCTCTCCTGGCGCAATAACTGTGCGCACAGCAACCTTTAAGTCGTAACCAGCCGCATGCGCTGTCTCACGCTTGGGCAATAAATTTTCATCTGTAAAAGTAGAAACCAATTCAAAACCACGAATTTTCATCATCTTCTCTTTTCTATTATCATTTATTCTAGATTATTCTATCTTATTTATTCGGAAAAAGCACGAAAAAAAGAGCACACAATTCAAATCGCTTAGGGCTGCTGGATTCCTCCCCTGACCCGCTTCACGCAGAACTGTTGCTCCACTATTTATTATATCACATTCCTATTCATTTTAAAAGCAAAATTATTTTTTCCGTCTATTTCTAAAAAAATCCTGCATAATAGCTGCACATTCATCTTCCAAAATTCCCGTTTCAACCTCCACACGATGATTGAGACGCTCATCTGTCAAGATATCATACAAACTCCCAGCAGCGCCAAATTTCTGGTTTTTAGCCCCATAGACCACGTTTGGAATGCGGGCAAGTCCAATCGCCCCACTACACATGACACAAGGCTCAATGGTCACAAAAAGCGTGCAATCCAGCAAGCGCCAGCTCTCCTCACTTAGGTTCGCATTTTCTATAGCCATAATTTCCGCATGCATAACCGCTCGTTGCAACTCCTCACGCGCATTATGCCCACGACCAATGATTTCTCCATCCTTGACAATCACACAACCAATTGGAATTTCATCGTGTTCAAGAGCAATCTCAGCCTCTCTCAAAGCTTTCCTCATAAAGACTTCTTTTTCTTCAACTGTATAATTCATCAATTTCCCTTTTTCTACTTGTCAGTTTTATTATTATATCATGAATCTCAAGACAAAAAAAGCCACCGAATGCGGTGACTCTATAGGGAGATTATTATGAAAAAGAAAAGTTTAGGATATTTGTTACAACAAGTTAGGAGGTCTTCTTGTAACTGTCTATAGTATACCCGACCTATCTTAAACAAATCTTAAAAATCTCTTAGGACCAAACACTTTCTAAAATATTTGTTTGTTCACGACCAGGGCCTACTGAGAAAGTAGAAATACGAACGCCAACCAATTCACTCACACGACGAACGTAGTTACGCGCATTCTCAGGAAGATCTTCCAAATTACGAACGCCAGTGATATCTTCTGACCAACCTGGTAACTCTTCATAGATAGGCTTGCAACGTTTCAATTGCTCAAGACTAGCTGGATAGTAGTCAATACGTTGACCATCAAGATCATAGGCCACACAGATTTTCACAGTATCCAAACCGCTCAAAACATCGATAGAGTTCAATGAAAGGTTGGTGATACCAGAAACACGGCGGCTATGACGCATCACAACTGAGTCAAACCAACCCACACGGCGTGGACGACCAGTTGTTGTACCATATTCATGACCTACTTCACGGATACGTTCTCCCACTTCATCAAACAACTCAGTTGGGAAAGGACCGTCTCCTACACGACTGGTATAAGCCTTACATACACCTACAACCTTGTCAATCTTACTTGGACCAACACCAGAACCAATTGTCACACCACCAGCCACAGGGTTTGAAGAAGTAACAAATGGATAGGTACCTTGGTCGATATCTAGCATAACACCTTGTGCACCTTCAAAAAGCACACGTTTACCGTTATCAAGCGCATCATTCAAGATTACAGATGTATCTGTCACATATTTCTTGATTTGTTGACCATATTCGTAATACTCTTCAAAAATATCATCGAAAGCAATCGCTTTACTGTCATACAATTTTTCAAAAAGACGATTCTTCTCAGCAAGGTTACGTTCTAAACGCTCACGGAAAATATCTTTATCCAAAAGATCGGCAATACGAATCCCAACACGAGCAGCCTTGTCCATATAAGCTGGACCAATTCCCTTAATTGTCGTACCAATCTTATTGTCGCCCTTAGCTTCTTCTTGCAGACGATCCAACTCGATATGATAAGGCAAAATAACATGCGCTCTATCAGAAATACGCAAGTTATCAGTTGTCACACCCTCCTCATGAAGATAGCTCAACTCTTTTACAAGAGATTTAGGATTTACAACCATACCATTCCCAATAACAGAGATTTTTTCAGGGAAGAAAATCCCAGATGGAATCAAGTGCAATTTAAACTTCTTACCATCAATCACAATCGTGTGACCTGCATTATCACCACCTTGGTAACGCGCAATCACTTCTGCATTCGCTGAAAGGAAATCTGTAATCTTCCCTTTACCTTCATCACCCCATTGGGTACCTACAACAACAACTGAAGTCATAATCTTGTCTGAGCCCTCAGGCTCTTCCTTTCTCACATACATGGCAGGACTCTCACCTGCAATTATATCTTACAATTTATTATAAGAAAAAATCGCCTTTTTATCAAGAAGAAACAATAGAAAGATTTGCTATTTCCAACTATTAAAAAATGATTTAGAAAAATAACCAGCTATTTGTTATTATAATTCTATAAAAAAAGTAAATTTGTTCGGAAATTTTGTCAAACTATCTCAACAAGAAATAAATCCCTGATTCATTATCAATTTTTCAAGATACAAACGATAAGCAACACGATAATGGTAAACAATAAAATCTCTACGACACCCAATGCCATATCTCACTAAATAATAAATTAAAAATTTAAAATGAAAATGTTCCCAGTCCCAACTATCACCAAAGAAAGTAGCATACTCTTCTTCGAGACTGTCATAGAAATCTGTCATCTGATCATAAATACTTTGTAGCATAAATATATACTCCTTTACTTTTTATGACCTTATTCTAACAAAAAATTTTACACATTCACTATCAATTCCTGAATTGTTAAAATACCAACCTCAACAAGATAACAAATAGAAAAAATTGACAGAATAAGAACAAATATCTTACATCAAAAACAAACTATTAAATCCTTAAAAATAAAAAATTTCATATAAATGATTTACAAAAATTATCCTTTACGGTTACTATATTATAAATCATCCTGTGCATTGAATCTTTCTCAGTTTAAAATATAAAGTGATTGAATAGAAATGAAGCACTTAATAATTATTAAAAAGAAAAGCAACTATAATATTTGTCCTCTATGGGTATTATAGAACCTATTTTAGGGTAGAAAAAATTCCATAAGATTTATAACGAAAAAGCACCAAACCATCATTAGAAAGAATCATATGGAACAATTACACTTTATCACAAAATTACTAGAGCTTACAGACCCTAATTTCTAAATTATGGATATCATCAATAGGGGTACACATAAGGAAATCCTCGCTAAACTGAACTACGACACCCCATCTTGACCTGATTGCGTAAGTTAAGAGAGCGTTGTTTTAAGTGCTATCAGTGCTCGAAAATGATGGTGTCTGAAACTTCTATCGTCAATAAAAATATCTCGCATCTAATGAAGCGAGATAGATTATTAATTATATAACAAAAAAGAGGCCGAAACCTCCTTTAATTAACTACTCCGCCAGTAGGACTCGAACCTACGACATCATGATTAACAGTCATGCGCTACTACCAACTGAGCTATGGCGGA
>NZ_JANCPI010000024.1:0-5109 GCF_024295435.1 Streptococcus sp. CF7_Ac1-8
GTATGTTGCAGAAGAAATACTGATTGAAAAAAATAAAAAAAGTTTCAAAAAAGTGTTGACAAGCGAAAGCGACTGTGATATACTAATATAGTTGTCACTTGAGAGAAGCGAGTGACAAAGACCTTTGAAAACTGAACAAGACGAACCAATGTGCAGGGCACTACAACAATTGTTGTAGTACTGAACAATGAAAAAAACAATAAATCTGTCAGTGACAGAAATGAGTGAGAACTCAAACTTTTAATGAGAGTTTGATCCTGGCTCAGGACGAACGCTGGCGGCGTGCCTAATACATGCAAGTAGAACGCTGAAAGAGGAGCTTGCTTCTCTGGATGAGTTGCGAACGGGTGAGTAACGCGTAGGTAACCTGCCTGGTAGCGGGGGATAACTATTGGAAACGATAGCTAATACCGCATAAGAGTAGATGTTGCATGACATTTGCTTAAAAGGTGCAATTGCATCACTACCAGATGGACCTGCGTTGTATTAGCTAGTTGGTGGGGTAACGGCTCACCAAGGCGACGATACATAGCCGACCTGAGAGGGTGATCGGCCACACTGGGACTGAGACACGGCCCAGACTCCTACGGGAGGCAGCAGTAGGGAATCTTCGGCAATGGACGGAAGTCTGACCGAGCAACGCCGCGTGAGTGAAGAAGGTTTTCGGATCGTAAAGCTCTGTTGTAAGAGAAGAACGAGTGTGAGAGTGGAAAGTTCACACTGTGACGGTATCTTACCAGAAAGGGACGGCTAACTACGTGCCAGCAGCCGCGGTAATACGTAGGTCCCGAGCGTTGTCCGGATTTATTGGGCGTAAAGCGAGCGCAGGCGGTTAGATAAGTCTGAAGTTAAAGGCTGTGGCTTAACCATAGTACGCTTTGGAAACTGTTTAACTTGAGTGCAAGAGGGGAGAGTGGAATTCCATGTGTAGCGGTGAAATGCGTAGATATATGGAGGAACACCGGTGGCGAAAGCGGCTCTCTGGCTTGTAACTGACGCTGAGGCTCGAAAGCGTGGGGAGCAAACAGGATTAGATACCCTGGTAGTCCACGCCGTAAACGATGAGTGCTAGGTGTTAGACCCTTTCCGGGGTTTAGTGCCGCAGCTAACGCATTAAGCACTCCGCCTGGGGAGTACGACCGCAAGGTTGAAACTCAAAGGAATTGACGGGGGCCCGCACAAGCGGTGGAGCATGTGGTTTAATTCGAAGCAACGCGAAGAACCTTACCAGGTCTTGACATCCCTCTGACCACTCTAGAGATAGAGTTTTCCTTCGGGACAGAGGTGACAGGTGGTGCATGGTTGTCGTCAGCTCGTGTCGTGAGATGTTGGGTTAAGTCCCGCAACGAGCGCAACCCCTATTGTTAGTTGCCATCATTCAGTTGGGCACTCTAGCGAGACTGCCGGTAATAAACCGGAGGAAGGTGGGGATGACGTCAAATCATCATGCCCCTTATGACCTGGGCTACACACGTGCTACAATGGCTGGTACAACGAGTCGCAAGCCGGTGACGGCAAGCTAATCTCTTAAAGCCAGTCTCAGTTCGGATTGTAGGCTGCAACTCGCCTACATGAAGTCGGAATCGCTAGTAATCGCGGATCAGCACGCCGCGGTGAATACGTTCCCGGGCCTTGTACACACCGCCCGTCACACCACGAGAGTTTGTAACACCCGAAGTCGGTGAGGTAACCGTAAGGAGCCAGCCGCCTAAGGTGGGATAGATGATTGGGGTGAAGTCGTAACAAGGTAGCCGTATCGGAAGGTGCGGCTGGATCACCTCCTTTCTAAGGATAAGGAACTGCGCATTGGTCTTGTTTAGTCTTGAGAGGTCTTGTGGGGCCTTAGCTCAGCTGGGAGAGCGCCTGCTTTGCACGCAGGAGGTCAGCGGTTCGATCCCGCTAGGCTCCATTGGTGAGAGATCACCAAGTAATGCACATTGAAAATTGAATATCTATATCAAATAGTAACAAGAAAATAAACCGAAAACGCTGTAGTATTAATAAGAGTTTATGACTGAAAGGTCAGAAAATAAGGTTAAGTTAATAAGGGCGCACGGTGGATGCCTTGGCACTAGGAGCCGAAGAAGGACGTGACAAACGACGATATGCCTTGGGTAGCTGTAAGTAAGCGATGATCCAGGGATTTCCGAATGGGGGAACCCAACAGGTACTACCTGTTACCCACATCTGTTAAGGATGTGAGGAGGAAGACGCAGTGAACTGAAACATCTAAGTAGCTGCAGGAAGAGAAAGCAAAAGCGATTGCCTTAGTAGCGGCGAGCGAAACGGCAGGAGGGCAAACCGAAGAGTTTACTCTTCGGGGTTGTAGGACTGCAATGTGGACTCAAAGATTATAGAAGAATGATTTGGGAAGATCAGCCAAAGAGAGTAATAGCCTCGTATTTAAAATAGTCTTTGTACCTAGCAGTATCCTGAGTACGGCGGGACACGTGAAATCCCGTCGGAATCTGGGAGGACCATCTCCCAACCCTAAATACTCCCTAGTGACCGATAGTGAACCAGTACCGTGAGGGAAAGGTGAAAAGCACCCCGGGAGGGGAGTGAAATAGAACCTGAAACCGTGTGCCTACAACAAGTTCGAGCCCGTTAATGGGTGAGAGCGTGCCTTTTGTAGAATGAACCGGCGAGTTACGTTATGATGCGAGGTTAAGTTGAAGAGACGGAGCCGTAGGGAAACCGAGTCTGAATAGGGCGGATTAGTATCATGACGTAGACCCGAAACCATGTGACCTACCCATGAGCAGGTTGAAGGTGCGGTAAGACGCACTGGAGGACCGAACCAGGGCACGTTGAAAAGTGCTTGGATGACTTGTGGGTAGCGGAGAAATTCCAAACGAACTTGGAGATAGCTGGTTCTCTCCGAAATAGCTTTAGGGCTAGCGTCGACATTAGAGATTCTTGGAGGTAGAGCACTGTTTGGGTGAGGGGTCCATCCCGGATTACCAATCTCAGATAAACTCCGAATGCCAATGAATTATGGTCGGCAGTCAGACTGCGAGTGCTAAGATCCGTAGTCAAAAGGGAAACAGCCCAGACCACCAGCTAAGGTCCCAAAATAATTGTTAAGTGGAAAAGGATGTGGGGTTGCACAGACAACTAGGATGTTAGCTTAGAAGCAGCTATTCATTCAAAGAGTGCGTAATAGCTCACTAGTCGAGTGACCCTGCGCCGAAAATGTACCGGGGCTAAAACAATTTACCGAAGCTGTGGATACCTTTATAGGTATGGTAGGAGAGCGTTCTATGTGTGAAGAAGGTGTACCGTGAGGAGCGCTGGAACGCATAGAAGTGAGAATGCCGGTATGAGTAGCGAAAGACAGGTGAGAATCCTGTCCACCGTAAGACTAAGGTTTCCAGGGGAAGGCTCGTCCGCCCTGGGTTAGTCGGGACCTAAGGAGAGACCGAAAGGTGTATCCGATGGACAACAGGTTGATATTCCTGTACTAGAGTATGTAGTGATGGAGGGACGCAGTAGGCTAACTAAAGCAGACGATTGGAAGTGTCTGTCTAAGCAGTGAGGTGTGAATTGAGTCAAATGCTTAGTTCTATAACATTGAGCTGTGATGGGGAGCGAAGTTTAGTAGCGAAGTTAGTGACGTCACACTGCCAAGAAAAGCTTCTAGCGTTAAACATACTCTACCCGTACCGCAAACCGACACAGGTAGTCGAGGCGAGTAGCCTCAGGTGAGCGAGAGAACTCTCGTTAAGGAACTCGGCAAAATGACCCCGTAACTTCGGGAGAAGGGGTGCTGACTTTACGTCAGCCGCAGTGAATAGGCCCAAGCAACTGTTTATCAAAAACACAGCTCTCTGCTAAATCGTAAGATGATGTATAGGGGGTGACGCCTGCCCGGTGCTGGAAGGTTAAGAGGAGTGCTTAGCGTAAGCGAAGGTATGAATTGAAGCCCCAGTAAACGGCGGCCGTAACTATAACGGTCCTAAGGTAGCGAAATTCCTTGTCGGGTAAGTTCCGACCCGCACGAAAGGCGTAATGATTTGGGCACTGTCTCAACGAGAGACTCGGTGAAATTTTAGTACCTGTGAAGATGCAGGTTACCCGCGACAGGACGGAAAGACCCCATGGAGCTTTACTGCAGTTTGATATTGAGTGTCTGTACCACATGTACAGGATAGGTAGGAGTCTATGAGATCGGGACGCCAGTTTCGAAGGAGACGTTGTTGGGATACTACCCTTGTGTTATGGCCACTCTAACCCGGATAGGTGATCCCTATCGGAGACAGTGTCTGACGGGCAGTTTGACTGGGGCGGTCGCCTCCTAAAAGGTAACGGAGGCGCCCAAAGGTTCCCTCAGAATGGTTGGAAATCATTCGCAGAGTGTAAAGGTATAAGGGAGCTTGACTGCGAGAGCTACAACTCGAGCAGGGACGAAAGTCGGGCTTAGTGATCCGGTGGTTCCGTATGGAAGGGCCATCGCTCAACGGATAAAAGCTACCCTGGGGATAACAGGCTTATCTCCCCCAAGAGTTCACATCGACGGGGAGGTTTGGCACCTCGATGTCGGCTCGTCGCATCCTGGGGCTGTAGTCGGTCCCAAGGGTTGGGCTGTTCGCCCATTAAAGCGGCACGCGAGCTGGGTTCAGAACGTCGTGAGACAGTTCGGTCCCTATCCGTCGCGGGCGTAGGAAATTTGAGAGGATCTGCTCCTAGTACGAGAGGACCAGAGTGGACTTACCGCTGGTGTACCAGTTGTCTTGCCAAAGGCATCGCTGGGTAGCTATGTAGGGAAGGGATAAACGCTGAAAGCATCTAAGTGTGAAACCCACCTCAAGATGAGATTTCCCATGATTTTATATCAGTAAGAGCCCTGAGAGATGATCAGGTAGATAGGTTAGAAGTGGAAGTGTGGCGACACATGTAGCGGACTAATACTAATAGCTCGAGGACTTATCCAAAGTAACTGAGAATACGAAAGCGAACGGTTTTCTTGGTTTGAATAGATATTCAATTTTGAGTAGGTATTACTCAGAGTTAAGTGACGATAGCCTAGGAGATACACCTGTACCCATGCCGAACACAGAAGTTAAGCCCTAGAACGCCGGAAGTAGTTGGGGGTTGCCCCCTGTGAGA
>NZ_JANCPI010000025.1:0-3597 GCF_024295435.1 Streptococcus sp. CF7_Ac1-8
ATTTATTGTAGATATGTTTTGTAATGATTGTGATACTTCTTTCAAGGAATATTTGGTAGGATTGAAGTGTAAATAGATTAACTAGGAAAGAAGGAAGTAAATGGAAGCCATTTATCAACCTGATTCGAAACAGGTTGTACTACTTGATGATAAATAATTAGCGCTAGGAACTAATAGCTGATTGGAAAATACATAGGCTAAATATTTATGTGATTTAAAATGTTATAAAAACGTAATTTTTCAGACAATAAACATCATGTTTCATAGAATGTAATATTTATAAAGAATAGCGAACAATATCCGTATATATATATATATATATATATATATATACGGATATTGTTCCTTTTGTGATATAAAACTTTGCGAAAAACTCTATTGATTTATTAGATAAAAAGAGTATCATAATATATAATAAGATATTTATAACGGAGGAAATCAGATGTTTTATAAAGGTAAACATGATCGTGAAAAACAACTACGTTTTTCTATTCGCAAAGTAAGTTTTGGAGCAGCTTCAGTCGCGATTGCTGCTTTTATGATGTTTATTGGTGGAGGTACTGTTCAGGCAGATGCTATTCAAAGTAATGATAGTAGTGCTGCCTCAGTATCTTCAAATCATCAACAAAAGGAATATGATAAGAAAACAGATAATGAGGATAGAGTTAATACTTCTAATCTTAAGGTATCAGAAGCAACTTCTGAAAATACAGAATCTAAAGATGTTATTTCTTCAACTGAATCTTTTAATAATGAGAGTAGACAAGAGGAAAAACAGTTTATTAAAGCTGATACAAGTAAATTAGAATTAGCTGTTGCTCGTGTTCAAGCGTTACTTGAAAAAACTGAAGTGAATGAAAAAACAGAAGAAGTAATCAAAAGTGCGAATGAAGAATTAGCTAAAGCACAAGACTTATTATCTAATGATAAAGTAATACAGGGAGATATCGACAAAGAATTAAGTTCTCTTAATAATATAGATTTTATTCTTAAAAGTATACCAAAAGCATCCATTGAAAAGAAATTAGAAAAAGAAAAAGAAAACAAAAATCAAGATCCACGAAATGGAAAAGCCATTCCAGGAAAAGGAGAGAGTGGATTTAGAGAAGCTGTATCAAATTCTGCAAATACAATTAGTAAAGCGATAGAAGGACCAACAAATAATAATAAACTGGGTTATGGAAATAATCCCCAAAATGGAGTTTTTGAGAGTGCAAAAGAGCAATTTGGTGATATTAATTTTGATGATGCTGTAGTTAAAGAGAGAAAGATTGAAAAACAATGGTCTAAGAGCATCTTATCAGATAAGACTGGGAAGTCAAAGACTCAGCTATTAACTGGAGGTATTACCTATAAATGGAAAGAAAAAGAGATTAATGGTTCTTTAAATGGTTGGAAGATTACTGATTCATCAGGTGCATCAACTATTTTAAAAGCTATTAAGCCTGAGCAACCAGTAGCTGATACAGGGCGTGAAAAGGAATATCTGGGAACTCCAAGTAAAGTATATGATAACGATAATTCTATTACTAGAAATTATAATGAGAATGAGGGTCCCAATCAACCGCTAGGAGTACATGCTTCAAACCAAAACTATGCAAATGGAGTAAATTACTCAGGTACTGTTGGTACTCATAATTTACCTAAAGGTTACTATTTAGAATTGGGAAAACAAGGAAATAAAATTTCAAAAGAGTATTCTGTAAATAGTAATTCGAGAGTTATATTAAGTGCGATTACAGGTGGTGCCTACGGGAACATGGGAACTGCCGGAACAGGAGAAAAAATAAAAATATCAGTTTATGATGCACAAAATAATAGTTTAATTCCTAGTGTACGAGATGATAGGACAGAAGGTGAAAAATATGAAACTTTTCATATATCTACACCTACGGGTAATGGAGGAAACGGTGATGGATGGACAGAATATCGTGCAATTTATGAGATACCTCTAAATACAACTAGAATTAGAGTTGAAATAGAAGCATTGCATGACGGTAGTGCATTAAAAGGAGATCCAATAACAGGCAAAACTTCATACTCATTGAATAACGGAAAGAAACAATTAGAAGACGGTTATTTTGTCGGAGCTGTTAATTTAGCATTGGGTACTGGAACAGAAATGACTACTAATGTTAAGACTAATAACCAAGAAGGGGGATATGGAGAAAATAAATTATACAAATCAGAACAGAAAGGTGAGCTAGAATTTACCGTCAATAGTGTTGGTGGAATTAGACATTATGGTTCAGCGAAAACTGAGATCGAGATACCAGAAGGTGTAGAGTTACCAGACAATATTAAAAATGCTAAAGATACTGTTTGGTTTGGAGGGGTTCCAATTAGTCCTAAAAATATTGTATATGACTCAATTAGTAGAAAATTAACTTTAATTTATAATACTTCTGCTAATAACGCAGGAAAAGATCCTAGAATAGGTGTTGGTTCTAATAATGGAACTAGAAATTTTAAAATTCCTTTCACTACAACTTCAAACTATAAGGGTACAGCAACATTTAAAATTAGAACCTTTTTACCAAATGGTTTAAGAGATTCTGATGATAATGTTTTATTGAATACGGGCGATGTTTCAAATTCAAATGGTTTATACCATAATACAGTATCTGGTGTAAGAAATTCTGAAAATCCAAACTACTATTATAATAAGACGATTTATATTGATTCAACAAAACCTAAAGCACCAACAGTCGAAACAATACATACCGATGGAGTGCAGGGAAATAGTACTAATAAAAATCAGGGAAGAAACCTCTTGATTTCTATTCCAGAGGAAGAGACAGGCTTAACTGACCCTGTAAGAGAGAAAAAGAATGTTATTGAAAACGATAAGAACAATAATAACAAGGATAATCAGCATAAGTTAGCAGACGATGAAGCTACAACAGAAGTTGAAAAAATTAATCATGCGATTGGTGGTGTAACTGGTATAACAGTAACATTACCAAATGGTGCGAAAACAATTAAATTAACTAAAAAAGGTGATGAATGGTACAAAGATTCTGAAAAATTAAATATAATTGATGGGAAATTAGTATTACCTTTACCTGAAGATATTAATTTAGATGAAGCAAATGATGATTTATCTCCTGACAAACGCATCAAAGTAACTGTTCAAGATAAAGCAGGAAATGATTCAGATGTTGCTTATGCGAATGTTTTAAATGAAGCTCCAACTTTAAATGTCAATAAAGATGTTATATATGTTCCTAAAACGGATGTGTCTAATAAAGTTAATACTGAAAAACTTTTGAAACAAGTATCAGATACTATTGTTGATGGTAAACCAGGTATTGAAGTAGCTGATTTAGAAGATGATAGGGATAATAAGGAAATAACAAAACCAAATGTTTCAGTTATTGATGATCAGGGATTAGATACTTCTAAACCAGGTGTATATACAGTAACTTTAAAGGCTACAGATAGTGAGGGAAAAGACTCAGTTGAAAAAAATGACGATACTGATAAATTTGATGTTGTAGTAGTTGAAGGAATTCCTCAAATTGTATCAGTTAGTGACAACAATATCCAACCAGATGTTCTGAAAAATATAGATAAAAGTCAATTTCCTGATGATGC
>NZ_JANCPI010000026.1:0-2129 GCF_024295435.1 Streptococcus sp. CF7_Ac1-8
GCTTCTAAGAATATTGATCCTGAGCAATATCCAGATGGGGTAACATTCAAATATAAAACTCCAGTAGATACAACAACACCAGGCGAAAAAGATGTTATTGTAGAAGCAAAAGATGGGGAAGATAAACTGGTAGAAGTTCCTGCTAAGGTTAAGGTAGTGGAAGGCAAGGAACAATTAATTCCTGTAAATCCAACTGAAAAACCACAAGCAAGAGATAGTATTACTCCAAGTGATTACCCAGAAGGTTCAACATTTGAGTACAAAGTTCCAGATGGACAGACTGAACCGTTCGATGCAACAACTGTTGGTGATAAACCAGTAACAGTAGTTGTGAAAGATAGAAATGGAAATGTATTGGTTGAAGTTCCCGCTACGATTAAGGTGGTAGAAGCTAAACCAACACCAATTGAAACGCCAGTAACGAATACACCTTTAACAAAAGAGGATATTGCTAAATTTGTTAAAGTTCCAGAAGGTGGAAAAGTAACCAATGTAGAAAATATTCCAGACTTGACAACTCCAGGTGAGAAAGATCCAGTTAAAGTCACTGTAGAATTACCAAATGGAAAAGTGATTACTGTTGACGTTCCAGTTAATGTAACTCCAGTTAATGAAATTGAAACGCCAGTAACGAATACTCCGTTAACGCCAGAGGATTATACAAAAGGAATCACGATTCCAGAAGGTGGCAAGGTCACAAATGTTGAGAACATTCCAGACTTAACAACTCCAGGTAAGAAAGATCCAGTTAAGGTAACAGTTGAATTACCAAATGGAAAAGTGATTACTGTTGACATTCCAGTTAATGTAACGTCAGTTAAGGAAATTGAAACGCCAGTAACGAATACTCCGTTAACGCCAGAGGATTACACCAAAGGAATTAAAATTCCAGAGGGTGGCAAGGTCACAAATGTTGAAAACATTCCAGACTTGACAACTCCAGGTAAGAAGGATCCAGTTAAAGTAACGGTTGAATTACCAAATGGAAAAACAATTACTGTTGACGTTCCAGTTAATGTAACGCCAGTTAAGGAAATTGAAACGCCAGTAACGAATACTCCGTTAACGCCAGAGGACTACACTAAAGGCATCAAGATTCCAGAAGGTGGCAAGGTCACAAATGTTGAAAACATTCCAGACTTGACAACTCCAGGTAAGAAGGATCCAGTTAAAGTAACGGTTGAATTACCAAATGGAAAAGTGATTACAGTAGAAGTCCCAGTGAATGTAACACCTGTTAAAGAGATTGAGACACCAGTCACATCTACCCCATTAACACCAGAGGATTACACTAAAGGCATCAAGATTCCAGAAGGTGGCAAGGTCACAAATGTTGAAAACATTCCAGACTTGACAACTCCAGGTAAGAAAGATCCAGTTAAAGTCACTGTAGAATTACCAAATGGAAAAGTGATTACAGTAGAAGTCCCAGTTAATGTAACACCTGTTAAAGAGATTGAGACACCAGTCACATCTACCCCATTAACACCGGAGGATTACACTAAAGGCATCAAGATTCCAGAAGGTGGCAAGGTCACAAATGTTGAAAACATTCCAGACTTGACAACGCCAGGTAAGAAAGATCCAGTTAAAGTAACGATTACCTTACCAAATGGAAAAGTAGTTACGGTAGAAGTACCAGTGAATGTAACACCAATTACACCAATTGAAACACCAATAACAAAAGAAAAACTGACTCCAGAGGATGTCCTAAAACAAATTAAGATACCAGAAGGAGCAACTGTTAAGGTAGGAGATCTTCCAGACTTAACAACACCAGGTAAGAAGGATCCTGTAAAAGTAACGATTACATTACCAAATGGTAAAGTTGTGACTGTAGAAATTCCAGTAACTGTAACTCCTATTGGAGATATTGTTAAAAAACAAGGTGATCCAATTACTACTGAGGATGTTGAAAAACACATTCCAAAAGGAGCAAAAGTTATTTCAATTGGAGATAAACCAACAACGGATGTACCAGGTGAGAGACCAAGTATTCCGGTTGTAATTGAATTACCAAATGGAATTCGAGTAACTGTAAATGTACCAGTTATCGTAACACCAAAAGTTACGCCTGTGGTAGTTAAAGTTGGAACACCAGTTACGCCAGAAGATGTTCAGAAACATAT
>NZ_JANCPI010000027.1:0-1470 GCF_024295435.1 Streptococcus sp. CF7_Ac1-8
AAAAAACAGGTGTAACAGCAACAGATGAAGACATCGTTGAAACAGTAGTGTACAATCCTACAAAACAAACGGTAGATCCAAACGCACCAAAAGATCCATCAACACCAGATGTTACTCCAAAACCTAACGATGTAGTACCAAACGACCCTAAAGGACGTACGTACAAAGAATTAGGATTAATTGAAGAAGTAACACGTACAGTTCACTATGTATACGAAGATGGAACTAAAGCAGCTGAGGATAAAGTACAAACAATTACATTTACTCGTACAGCTGAGATTGATACTGTAACGGGAGCAATTTCTAACTTTGGTACTTGGACGCTTAAAGATGAGAATAATACATTCGAACCTGAAACAACAGAGGCGAAAGCAGGATATGTTGCTTCAGCTGCTAAATCTACTGAGGTAACAGGAGTTCAAGCGACAGATAAAGATACAGAAGAAACAATTATCTACCGCAAACTTGGTTCATATGTGCCAGTAGTTCCAGCAGGTGTAACACCTCCAGCGAACTTCGATAAGACACCAAAACCATATCCAAATGCGACTCCAGAAGATCCAACAAGACCAGGAACTCCAACTACACCAACTACAACAATTCCTGAAATCCCTGGAACAACTCCAGTAGGACCAGATGGAACACCATTAACGAAAAATCCAAATGGTGGATACGATTTACCACCAGTACCAACAGATCCAACTCAAAACACTACAATTACGTATGTTAAAGACGGATCACAAGTGGCAGTAGTTCACTTCGTAGATGAAAAAGGTAACTCAGTTAATGAATCAGTAGTTGAAACTGGAGATACAGGAAAAGAAATTAGCAAATCTAATGTAGACTCAATTAAAGCTAAATTAGAAGCTAAAGGATACACTGTAGTTGAACCAACAGATGCACTTTACACAACAGATAAAGAAGGATTCTACAAAGAGGCAACTCGTACATTTGATGCTGTAAGTGATAAATCTACAGGAACAGCTGGAGAGAAAGTACCTAGCCAACAATACTATGTCATTGTGAAAGCGAAAGACCTTCCAGTAGACCCAACTAAACCACTAGATCCAAACAACAATCCAGCGGATCCAACAAATCCAACTCCAGAAAATCCAACGAAACCACGTGATCCTGAAACACCAGTGACACCAAAACCAGAGGATAAAGTACCAAACGATCCTAAAGGACGTACTTATGGAGAATTAGGATTAGTAGAACAAGTTACACGTACAATCAACTACGTGAAGAATGACGGTTCTAAAGCTGCAGATCCAGTGAAAGAAACATTAACATTCACACGTAAAGCGAAAATTAACGCTGTAACAGGTGAAGTAACGTACTTAGCAGCGGATGGTGTAACAGCATCAACGAAAGAAGATGCACCATGGACTCCAGTAAACGGCGATAAATTCACAGAGAAAGTATCGCCAGCAGTACCTAACTACACACCAACAGTAGAAAAAGTAGCTG
>NZ_JANCPI010000028.1:0-1432 GCF_024295435.1 Streptococcus sp. CF7_Ac1-8
TGATAAAAATCGTAAAAACCAGTGGAAATCCGTGTCAGGGTAAGTTCCACTGGTTTTACTAATACTTGATTTCATCGTTTTTGTAGCCAAAATGAATAGAAAAAAGAGCGCACAAAATCCCCTCATCTGAAAGCGTTTCAGATTAAGTTCCGCTATGGTGGAAGTTAGTGTGAGACGTTTGAATGCGGTTAAAGGTTAGTTTTTAGAACTTATGTTGGAGTAATTTAGACGACTGACAGACGTCTTCTGCAGGTATTTTAGAAATACCTAGAAGTTTAGGAATCTCTTCTCCGTAAGTAAAGGCAAAGAGTTCATAGGCTGACTTTCCATTCAAAGCAGCACGTTTGACACTGTTGACATGCGAACAAACGAGATTGATGTCCTCTTGAGTTAAGTTGTCAAAAGAAGTTTCCTTAGGTAGAATGTCGCGAATCAGCGTGTGATTTTTCTCAATTCTCCCTTTCTGGTCAGAGCGATTAGGGTCACAAAAGAAGAGTTTACTCTCTCCTCGCACATCCATTTCGATGTCATCAACCCTGGCAAACTCTCCACCATTATCTGTCAGGATGACAGGGAAGAGTTGGAAGAAATCTTTGTCCGCTTGGTGAAGAGTGTTCTTGATGTCATAGAGGTGTTTGGTAACCTCAAGGGTAGTTTTATTATCCAGAAGTCTAGCGAAGATAAAGTTACAGAAAGACAGGTTGAAGGTGAGTAGGACTTTACCTCCCATCCTGCCCATAACGGTGTCCATTTCCAGCCAAGAGTTCAGTTGCTTAAGAGCCAAATAATTTTGGAAATCCTCATAGGAACGGCCTTTTTTAGCTTCTTTAGGGATGGAAGGTAGCTTACTTTTCCGTCTTTCTTTGAATTTAACGGCTCTGGCTAGGTCAATAGGAGCGATAGATAGGTATCCTTTTCGGATGTGTCGATAGACGGTTGAGGAGCTGACATCAAGGTTGTGAGTTTTGAGGATATGATAGATGTGTTGGCCCTTTTTAACACCATCAGAAATGACTTTGTCCATGTCCCAGAAGGTCTTGGAATTGAGAGGAGTTCCTTCACGAGCTTCGATAAGAGTTTGTTCGTACTGTTTTTGAGCTTGCTTAGCGAGGTAGAAAATCTTCTTATAGCCACAATTTTGTCTTCTTTTAGGGCAGCCGTTACAGACAAAGGGAGCTTTGTCGAGTAGAGGGCAAGGAAGGTTATGGCATGTAGACTCTCGGATTTGTCTGTTTCGTTTGACTTCTTTAGAAACAGTAGTCGGGTCTTTTAGAATGGATTGTCCAATAGCTTTGAAGGTTTCACTGCGCTCTAAGCCTAATTGGATATCATTACGGTCTGAAAGGGTAAGGTGTTTATGTTTTGTCATAGTGAGCCTCATTTCTAACTCAAACGTCTCACACTTAATTCCACCATAAAAATCCGTTTTAGA
>NZ_JANCPI010000029.1:0-1120 GCF_024295435.1 Streptococcus sp. CF7_Ac1-8
CGAGATAGATGCACGTACAGACTTAACAGATGAGGAGAAAACTGCAGCAAAAGCAGAAGCTAAGGCTAAAGCCGATGAAGCGAAAGTAGCAATCGACAATGCAACAACAAATGCCGAAGTCGCTCAATCTAAGTCAACTGGAACAACAGAAGTAAATTCAATTAATCCAGCAGCAGTAGCGAAGCCAGAAGCTAAGAAATCTATTGACGAAGTTCTCAAAGCTAAGACTGATGAAATCGATTCTCGCGCAGACTTAACAGAAGAAGAGAAAACTTCAGCAAAAGCAGAAGCTAAGGCTAAAGCCGATGCAGCGAAAGAAGCGATCGACAAAGCAACAACGAATGCAGCAGTCGCTCAATCTAAGTCAACTGGAATAACAGAAGTAAAAGCTGTAAACCCAGACGCAGTAGCTAAAACAGAAGCTAATAAAGCCATCGATGACGCTCTGAAAGCTAAGACTGCCGAGATTGACGCTCGTACAGACTTAACAGACGAAGAAAAAACTGCAGCAAAAGCAGATACGAAAGCCAAAGCTGATGCAGCTAAACAAGCGATTGACAATGCAACAACAAACGATGCGGTAGAAAAAGCTAAAACTGCAGGAACAAAAGAAGTAAAATCAATCAATCCAGCAGCAGTAGCGAAGACAGAAGCTAAGCAAGCCATCGACGAAGTTCTTAAAGCTAAGAATGCCGAAATTGATGCTCGCACAGACTTAACAGACGAAGAGAAAACTGAGGCTAAGGTAGAAGCTAAGAAAAAAGCAAATGCAGCGAAAGAAGCCATCGACAACGTAACAACAAATGCGGAAGTAGAACAAGCTAAGGTGACTGGAACAACAGAAGTAAATAATGTAAATCCAGAAGCAGTAGCGAAGCCAAAAGCTAAGAAGTCAATTGATGAAGCTCTGAAAGCTAAGAATGACGAGATAGAATCTCGTACAGACTTAACAGACGAAGAGAAAACTGCAGCTAAGGCTGAAGCGAAAGTAAAAGCCGACTCAGCCAAGGAAGCTATCGATAATGCCACAACCAACTCAGAAGTCGACCAAGCTCAGTCAACTGGAACAATGTCAGTAGACTCAGTCACTCCAACAGCGCAAGCAAAACCTGCAGCGAAG
>NZ_JANCPI010000030.1:0-863 GCF_024295435.1 Streptococcus sp. CF7_Ac1-8
CAGCAGTGGAAGTTCCTAATGTAACAACACCAAGTAAGATAATCCCAGGTGCTCCAACAACAGAACAACCAGGTAAGATTGAAATTACTCAGAAACCAAATGGAGATGCGATTGTAACGCCTAAGAAACCAGATGGCTCAACATATCCACCAGGAACTAAGGTAGAAATTCCAGGAGAAGATGGAACAACAATCACAGTAACAATTGGTGACAATGGATCAGGTGAAGTACCAAATGACAATCTTCCAAAAGGAGACTTGCCAGGTACAGGAACAGTAACAGAACCTAATAAGAACCCATCACAACCAGTAGATGTAACAACACCAGCTCGTAAGTCACCAACATTGGATGTTGAACAAGATCCTAAGACAGGTGATGTAACAGTAACGCCGAAGAAACCAGATGGCTCAACATACCCACCAGGAACTAAGGTAGAAATCCCAGGTAAAGATGGAAATCCAATCACTGTTACAATCGGTGAAGACGGTAAGGGTAAAGTACCAAACAGTGAATTACCAGACGGTAAAGTTCCAGGTACAGGTAAGATTACAGAACCAGGAAAACCAGCAGTGGAAGTTCCTAATGTAGAAACACCAAGTAAGATAATCCCAGGTGCTCCAACAACAGAACAACCAGTTGAGATTGAAATTACTCAGAAACCAAATGGAGATGCGATTGTAACGCCGAAGAAACCAGATGGCTCAACATATCCACCCGGAACTAAGGTAGAAATCCCAGGTGAAGATAAAGATGGAAATCCAATTACGATTACAGTGACAATTGGCGACAATGGTTCAGGTGAAGTACCAAATGACAAACTTCCTAAGAAAGCTGTCCCAGGTACAGGAACAGTAACCGAACCT
>NZ_JANCPI010000031.1:0-818 GCF_024295435.1 Streptococcus sp. CF7_Ac1-8
ACAACAGAAGTAAACAATGTAACTCCAACGCCAGTAGCGAAACCAGCGGCTAAGAAAGCAGTGGAAGACGCGTTAGCTGAGAAGATTAAAGAAATTGAAGCAAACAATGACTTAACAGACGAAGAGAAGACTGCGGCTAAAGAAGAAGCTAAAGCCAAAGCAGACGCAGCGAAGACTGCGATTGATAATGCGACAACAAACGCAGGAGTGGACCAAGCTAAGGCTAATGGAACAACAGAAGTAAACAATGTAACTCCAACGCCAGTAGCAAAACCAGTAGCTAAGAAAGCAGTGGAAGACGCGTTAGCTGAGAAGATTAAAGAAATTGAAGCAAACAATGACTTAACAGTAGAAGAAAAAGCCAAAGCCAAAGCAGAAGCTAAGGCCAAAGCCGACGCAGCGAAAGATGCAATCGACAACGCGACAACAAATGCCGAAGTCAATCAAGCTCAGTCAACTGGAACAACAGAAGTAAAAGCTGTAAACCCAGATGCAGTAGCGAAGACAGCAGCTAAGGGAGCCATCGACGAAGCTCTGAAAGCTAAAACTGATGAAATCGACTCTCGTACAGACTTAACAGACGAAGAGAAAATTGTGGCTAAATTAGATGCAAAAGCCAAAGCTGACGCAGCAAAAGAAGCAATCGACAAAGCAACAACAGATGCCGAAGTCAATCAAGCTCAGTCAACTGGAACAATAGAATTAAAAGCTATAGATCCACAACCAGTAGCGAAGTCAGCAGCCAAACAAGCCATCGACGAAGCTCTGAAAGCTAAGACTGCCGAAATAGATGCACGTACAGACTTAACAGATGAGGA
>NZ_JANCPI010000032.1:0-735 GCF_024295435.1 Streptococcus sp. CF7_Ac1-8
CAATAAATAAGTAAAACATTTATATTAGTTAAAAACTTTATAAAAAGTAAGTACTAATAAATCTTCCCATAAAAAAACGCATAGTATCAGACTTTTTTAAGTTACTGATACTATACGTTCCTGTGATCCTGATATTTTTTCAGCATCAACAATCTTTATATTATTATCCAAATACTATTTCGTAAAGTTTTTATATAGGTCTGGATTTAATATTACACAAGATAAATAATCGACAAATCTTTAATCTTCTTTTTTCTTACGAGCTACGAGTCCGAATGCACCCAACATTCCAAGAAGTCCAAGACTAGCTAGACCAGCCTTATCTTCTGTACCAGTATTTGGTAATTCCCTCTTGTCATTAGCTACGGTTGTTTCAACGGATACTTGTTTAGAATCTGTAGAACTTGTCTGAACTGGAGTAGCTACTGGTTTTTCTGGACTTGTAGGAGTCTCTTGATTGATTGGTTTTTTCACTTTCTTATAGTGATGTAGGGTATTTCCTTTAGTATCCGTTGTTGAATGACTAAATTCGTATCCTTCCAACTCTATTGGATTGTGTTTTCCTTCTTTATCTGAAGTAATTCGGTTACCATTTTCATCAAGATATTCCGTTACAATCTGAACAGTTGAATCGCCATTTTGAGAAATCACTCCTCCACCATTTTGTGATTTAGGTGTTACTGTTACAGGAACTTCCACTGTAATAATACGACCATCAGGTAATTTAACTTTTAC
>NZ_JANCPI010000033.1:0-690 GCF_024295435.1 Streptococcus sp. CF7_Ac1-8
CCTGCGACACCTTGGTCCCAAACCAAGTACTCTACCAAGCTGAGCTACTTCCCGAGTTAAATAGAAAAATGCACCCTAGAGGAGTCGAACCTCTAACCGCCTGATTCGTAGTCAGGTACTCTATCCAGTTGAGCTAAGGGTGCTCATTAGTTTATGCCGAGGACCGGAATCGAACCGGTACGATCGTTACCAATCGCAGGATTTTAAGTCCTGTGCGTCTGCCAGTTCCGCCACCCCGGCCTCTCTAAGCGAACGACGGGATTCGAACCCGCGACCCCCACCTTGGCAAGGTGGTGTTCTACCACTGAACTACGTTCGCACTGTTTTCTTCTATCTAAAAATGCCGGCTACATGACTTGAACACGCGACCCTCTGATTACAAATCAGATGCTCTACCAACTGAGCTAAGCCGGCTCATTTATTATATCTTAATGCGGGTTAAGGGACTTGAACCCCCACGCCGTTAAGCGCCAGATCCTAAATCTGGTGCGTCTGCCAATTCCGCCAAACCCGCATATATGACCCGTACTGGGCTCGAACCAGTGACCCATTGATTAAAAGTCAATTGCTCTACCAACTGAGCTAACGAGTCTAAAATAACTTGCGTTACCTTAAACGGTCCCGACGGGAATCGAACCCGCGATCTTCGCCGTGACAGGGCGACGTGATAACCGCTACACTACGGGACCT
>NZ_JANCPI010000034.1:0-669 GCF_024295435.1 Streptococcus sp. CF7_Ac1-8
CCTCTCTTTTTTTGCGCAGTTGAGGAGGCGTAGAGAACAGAACGGGAAAATAGGACAAAACTGTTTTTGAATTTGTTAGACTGTATCTAGAAAGGGGAACAATATGCTTAAAAAATTGTATGAAGAAGTCCAGGGAATTGTGTATAAGTGTAGAAATGAGTATTACCTTCATTTATGGGAGTTATCTGATTGGGACCAAGAGGGGATGATTTGCTTGCATGAATTGATTAGTAGAGAAGAAGAACTGATAGAAGATATACCTCGTTTACGTAAATATTTCAAAACAAAATTTCGGAATCGGATTTTAGATTATATCCGAAAGCAAGAAAGTCAAAAACGAAGATATGATAAAGAAGCCTATGAAGAAGTAGGTGAGATTAGTCATCGTATAAGTGAGGGCGGTCTGTGGCTAGATGATTATTATCTCTTTCATGAAACCCTAAGAGGTTATAAAAGTAAACAAAATAAAGAGAAACAAGAAGAGTTAGAACGCGTCTTAAGACATGAACGATTTCGAGGTCGACAAAGAGTATTGAGAGACTTACGTATTGTGTTTAAGGAGTTTGATATCCGTACTCGGTAAGAAGCTATGCAAAAAAAGAAAAAAACATAAAAAGTTTAAAAAAGGTGTTGACAAAGTTTGAAAAGTCGGTATAATAGTAAGAGTTG
>NZ_JANCPI010000035.1:0-653 GCF_024295435.1 Streptococcus sp. CF7_Ac1-8
GAACGACGCGATTGACGCAAACAATGACTTAACAGATGAAGAAAAAATAACAGCGAAAGCTGATGCGGAAGCGAAAGCAGATGCAGCAAAACAAGCGATCGACAACGCGACAATAAATGCAGCGGTAGACCAAGCTAAGGCTAATGGAACAACAGAAGTAAACAATGTAAATCCAACGGCGGTAGCGAAACCAGCAGCTAAGAAAGCAGTAGAAGATGCGTTAGTTGATAAGATCAAAGCAATCGACGCAAACAATGACTTAACAGACGAAGAAAAAACTGCAGCAAAGGCAGACGTAAAAGCAAAAGCTGACGCAGCGAAAACAGCAATCGACAATGCGACAACAAACACAGGAGTAGAACAAGCTAAGGCTAACGGAACAACAGAAGTGAACAATGTAAATCCAACGCCAGTAGCGAAACCGGCAGCTAAGAAAGCAGTAGAAGACGCGTTAGCTGAGAAGATTAAAGCAATCGAAGCAAACAACGACTTAACAGCTGAAGAAAAAGCAGCAGCTAAGCAAGAAGCGCAAGATAAGGCGGCTGCAGCGAAACAAGCTATTGACAATGCGACAACAAATGATGCGGTAACTCAAGCTAAAAATGATGGAGCAACATCAGTAGACAATGTAAACCCAACACCAGTAGCGAAAC
>NZ_JANCPI010000036.1:0-630 GCF_024295435.1 Streptococcus sp. CF7_Ac1-8
AAAAACCAAATACTGGTTCCACAGGAGACAAAGATGTAACAGTTGTAGCTAAGCTAGGTACAGAAATAGTTGCAGAGATTCCTGCTAAAATTGTAGTAGTCGATAGTAAGACACAATATGTGGCAGAAAATAAAGAGAATACACAACCAGACGCCTCTAAGAGTGTTGATGAAGAAAATTATCCTGAAGGTTCTAAGTTTAAATTTAAAGAACCAGTTGAAACAAGTAAGGCAGGAGACAAGGAAACAACGGTTGTAGTAACGGATAAAGATGGAAATCCATTAGTTGAAGTTCCAGCAACTGTAGTAGTCGCAAAAGGTTATCCTCAAATTGTTCCAGTTAGTGAAGGGAATGAACAACCTAGTGTCAAAGATAGTATTGATCCAGATCAATATCCAGAAGGTTCAACATTTGAATATAAAGAAGAAGTCAATACTTCAGAGGCAGGGGACAAGAATGTTACAGTAGTTGTTAAAGACAAAGCAGGTAATAAACTTGTCGAAGTTCCAGCAACGGTACGTGTGGTAGAAAGCTATCCTCAGTATGTTCCAGTAAACAAAGAAGGTATCTCACCGAAAGATAGTATTGATCCAAGTAAATTCCCAGAAGGAACCACGTTTGAGTATAAAG
>NZ_JANCPI010000037.1:0-583 GCF_024295435.1 Streptococcus sp. CF7_Ac1-8
AAAAAACTGCGGCTAAGCAAGAAGCGCAAGACAAGGCGGCTGCAGCGAAAACAGCGATCGACAACGCGACAACAAACGCAGGAGTGGACCAAGCTAAGGCTAACGGAACAACAGAAGTAAACAATGTAACTCCAACGCCAGTAGCGAAACCAGTAGCAAAACAAGCCATTGATGACGCATTGAAAGCTAAGAACGACGCGATTGATGCCAACAACGATTTAACAGCAGAAGAAAAAGCCAAAGCTAAGGAAGACGCAAAAGTCAAAGCCGACGCAGCGAAACAAGCCATCGACAACGCAACAACAAATGCGGCGGTAGAACAAGCTAAGGCTGATGGAACAACAGAAGTAAACAATGTGAATCCAACTCCGGTAGCAAAACCAGTAGCAAAAAAAGCAGTAGAAGACGCGTTAGCTGATAAGATAAAAGAAATCGAATCAAATAACGACTTAACAGATGAAGAAAAATCAGCAGCTAAGCAAGAAGCACAAGACAAGGCAGCTGCAGCAAAACAAGCGATCGACAACGCAACAACAAACGCGGGAGTAGACCAAGCTAAGGCTAACGGAACAACAGAAGTAAA
>NZ_JANCPI010000004.1:0-140564 GCF_024295435.1 Streptococcus sp. CF7_Ac1-8
GAGGAGGACAGGAAAATGTTTAGCCAACTACGCATGCGAGAAGAACAAGCCTTGTTAGCACAGGACTATGCCTTGGAACAAGCTGAAGAAAAGGGCTTAGAACGTGGTCGAGCTGAGGGTCTTGAACAAGGTTTAGAGCGTGGACTTGAACGTGGGAAAGTTGAAGGAAGGGAAGAAGGAAAACTTTTTGCCTTTCTGGATATGGTCCGCCAAGGTCTTCTGACACCTGAGGTTGCCAGCCAGCAGTTGGGCATGACCGTCGCTGAGTTTGAGGCTTTGCTATAAGGTCACATTTTAAATAGTAGAAAGTTGATGAAATGGCAAGTTCTTATCAAAAAACTTGCCATTTTTACTTGACATTTAGAAGTGTTTATAAGATAATACCATAGACGTGAGTTCTGTCCAACTGTCTATGTGGATTAGATATGAATGATTTTACTCAAGGATGATAAGTTTGTGAGATTTTCACTTGAAAAATGCAGTATTTGACGGGTATTTTTTCTCACAAAAATGTTTTTTTCACCTTTTTTTCTAAAAATGGGTAAAAACTTTAAAAACTAGAAGAAAACCCTTGACAAATCCTGCAAATATTTATATACTGTATGGTAGTAAGATAGTCTTACGAAAAATATATAATGAAAAATAAAGGAGATAAAACGATGAAAAAAGTTTTATTGACAAGCGCAGTCGCTCTTGCAGCATTTGGTGCTGTTCAAGCTGTTTCAGCTAACACTGTAACTCTTAAACCTGGTATGGTAGATCCAACAACAGGTAAACTAGTGACAGACGCAGGTTCGAACAATGGGCAAAATACTGCTACAGATAAAGATGTATTTCAAAATGGTAAATTAGTAAATAACTTACCTGGATACAGCCGTTTTGGTAATTTTGATATTAAAACTGCATCAGTTACTCCAGTTGCTGAAGTAAAAGACAAAGGTGAGCACTATGTTCGTGTAAACGTTGTAGATGCTAAAGGAAACCCAATCCCAGGTGTAGCTATTGATTTTGCAGTTACGACTGATAAAGGTGTTGTATATGTAACAGTTACTACAGATGAAACAGGATCAGCTATCGTTACAAAAACAGCTAAAGTTAAAGCTGATGCAGCTGGAACTGAAGTAGATGCTGAACTCCCAGTAAGTTTCGCTGAAGGAACAGTAGTAAAATATCGTCTAGTTAAATCTCATGCTACAGATGGTAAAGATGTAGAATTTGTAGGTGAATTCAAAGTTTCTGGTGATTTGTATACTAATGCAAATATCGTTATCAATGAAGTTCGTCATACAGATGTGACATTCCAAGGACAATCTGCTACAGGATGGCGTAAAGATGCTAAAGGTCAATGGTCTTACTTGAAAGATGCTAAAGGAACTAAAGCAACTGGTTGGCTTAAAGACAACGGTACTTGGTACTACTTGAACGCTGAAGGCGTAATGCAAACTGGTTGGGTTAAAGACAACGGTACTTGGTACTACCTAGATGGTTCAGGTGCAATGCAAACTGGTTGGAAATATGTAGGTGGTCAATGGTACTACCTAGATGGTTCAGGTGCAATGCAAACTGGTTGGAAATATGTAGGTAGCCACTGGTACTACCTAAGTGGTTCAGGTGCATTACTTGTAAACACAACTACTCCTGACGGCTACACTGTAAACGGAAATGGTGAGTTGGTATAATACCAATATATAAAAAAGACTAGGAGATTCTTCTCCTAGTTTTTTCTTTGGCTCTTTGTCAATACTAGTGATTGGGTCATGAGGAATTGTATTAAATAAAGTGGAGATTGTGACATAAATAGAGGATGCTCTCTACTAGAGATAGTAAAGAGCTTTTTTACCTTTAAATATTTCTACACTTTTTATGTTTTTTATTGCATTAATTATAGAAAAGGAATATAATGAAATAAATTTAATAGGTTAATAAAGGAGGTTTTTCTCATGAAGAAAACGATTACGGGTATTTTGCTAGCAACTTCAGTGCTAGCTATAGCTGCAGTTCAGCCAGTAAGTGCTGCAAGTACAGGAACTAGTGCATCGTCGACAGGTGCTCAATCTACTTCATCATTTAAGGAAATTCATTTTGTGACATTCCAAAATGGTAGACCCGTTGATATCAAAGCAGCTGTTACAGGAGCAGCAACATCTGATACAAGTCATCCAGCTATTGATAACTATATGTATACTACTAGTAGAGTAGAAGATGGTATTCTTTACCATATGTATGCGCCTACTAGTACTTCAGGTAATACAAGCAACGCCTCTCAAATAAACCCATATCGTAGAGATAATAATCAAAATAATGGTAGTGCTAATAATGGGGGAAGTAGTAACCAAACTAACGGAACTAATGCCAACCAAAACAATAGTGCCACTACTAACAATAGTACAAGTAGTGGTCAGTTTAAAGCAGAGGGTGGAAAAGTCTACTATATCAAGGATGGCAAAAAAGTTACTGGTTGGCAAAAGATTGATGGTAAGACTTACTACTTTGAAACTGATGGAGTAATGAAAAAAGGGCTACTAACCTTAGGGGATAAACAATACTATCTGAATGAAAAAGATGGCTTCAAACAGTTGGGATTGGTAAAAGTTGCTGATAAGACTTATTATTTCGTTGAAAATGGTGAGAAGAAAACTGGATTTATCAAAATAGATGAAAAAACTTACTATCTAAAAGATGGTGTTCTGACACCCAATATTGTTGTAATTGATGGTAAAAAATTCTTTATTGATAATGAAGGGAACCGATCTGTTGGATGGAAGAAAATTGACGGTAACTGGTATTATTTCTCTAAAGAAGATGGAATGAAGACAGGTTGGATTAAAGATGGTTCATGGTATTACTTGGATGAAACTGGTGTGATGAGAACTGGTTGGAAACAAGTTGATGGTAATTGGTATTATTTAAACGATTTAGGTGCCATGCAAACTGGCTGGAAACTTATAAATGGTAGTTGGTACCATCTCGACAGTTTAGGTAAAATGAGTACTAGATGGATAAAAGAAAATGGTACCTGGTATTATCTTGATGGTTCAGGTGCCATGCAGACAGGTTGGAAACTTGTAGATGGTACATGGTATTATCTTGATGGCTCAGGTGCTATGAAGACTGGCTGGGCTAAAGTTGGTGGTACATGGTATTACCTTAAAGGCTCAGGTGCTATGGTAACTGGTTGGTTCCAAGTAGGTGATAAATGGTACTATGCTTATAGTTCAGGAGCTCTTGCTGTCAGCACTACAATCAATGGTTACACAGTAAATGCCAACGGTGAGTGGGTTTAAAAGTGTAAAATTTACCATAGAAAATGTAAATAATGAAAAGAAAATAAAAAGAAAGCTTATAAACAGGCCTTCTTTTTTCTTTTACAAGAGATATATTTGAAAATCAATATAAGTATATAAATGTAAAGATAAAATCACCTATCACTTGATTATATTTTTAGAAAGAGTTATAATAAACCCAAATATAATTCTAAAAAAGGGTTTCAAAAATGGGTAAAAAGAAAATGATTTTAACTAGCTTGGCTAGTGTGGCTGTATTGGGAGCGGCATTTGCGGCATCTCAACCGTCAGTTGTAAAAGCTGATGATTCTTCCAATACAACTACAACTCCAGCTCAACCGGCAGCTACTCAGCCTGCCGAAACTGGAGCTACTGACACTTCTAAAACAGAAGTTACAAGTCCAGAAATTAAAAAAGCTGAAGATGATGCTAAAAAAGCTGAAGAAACAGTTACTGAAGCTCAAGCAAAAGTAGACACAACTACTACTGCAGCTAACGAAGCAAACACTAAACTAGAAGCTGAGACAAAAGAAGCTGCTGACGCTAATGCTGCAAAAACTAAAGCTGAAGAAGCTAAAAAAACTGCAGATGATGAATTAGCAGCTGCTAAACAAAAAGCTGCTGAAGCTGACGCTAAAGCTAAAGAAGAAGCTAAAAAAGAAGAAGATGCTAAGAAAGAAGAAGCTGATTCTAAAGATGCTCTATCAAAAGCTTTAGATCAATTAGAAGAATCAATCGCAAATGATCCAAAAATTACTAATAAAGAAGCTGCTAAAAAAGCTGCTAAAGAATTAGTTGACAAAGAAGGATTATTAAAAGCTATTGAATCTGGTGATTTAAAAGCTGGTGATATTCTTAAAGAATTAGAAAACGACAGTAATACTGCTGGTAATACATCAACAACTCCAGCTGAAGCTAAATCTAAAGATCAACTTCCAGAAGACGTTAAAGCTGGAATCGAAAAAGCTGAAAAAGCAGATGCTGCTCGTCCAGCATCAGAAAAACTTCAAGATAAAGCTGATGATTTAGGTGAAAATGTTGATGCGCTTAAAGAAGATGCTGATGCATTAAAAGCTGAAGAAGATAAAAAAGCGGAAGCTCTTAAAAAACAAGAAGATACATTAAAAGAAGCCAAAGAAGCATTAAAATCAGCTCAAGATAATGGTTCTGATGTTGAAATCGTTGCTTCATTAGATAAAGTTGTTAAAGCTATCGAAAAAGCTAAAGATGCTGCACAAGATGCATTCGATAAAGCTGCTTCTGATACTCAAGCTTACGCTGAAGAACTTAACAAACTTACTGATGAGTACAACAAAACTCTAGAAGAAGTAAAAGCTGCTAAAGAAAAAGAAGCTAGCGAACCAGCTAAGCCAAAAGAAGAAGAACCAGCTAAACCAGCAGAAAAAACAGAAGCTGAAAAAGCTGCTGAAGCTAAAAAAGAAGCAGATGCTAAAGTTGCTGAATTGCAGAAAAAAGCAGACGAAGCTAAAACAAAAGCAGATGAAGCTACAGCTAAAGCTACTAAAGAAGCTGAAGATGTAAAAGCTGCACAAACTAAAAAAGAAGAAGCAGATAAAGCTAAAACTGAAGCAGAAACTGAATTAGCTACAGCTAAAGCAGAAGCTGAAAAAGCAAAAGCAAAAGTTGAAGAACTTAAAAAAGAAGAAGCTGAAACTAGAACTGCTCTTAAAGATGCATTAGATAAATTAGAAAAAGATATCGATGCTGATGCTAAGATTACAAATAAAGAAGAAGCCAAAAAAGCATTAGGTAAAGAAGATATTTTAGCTGCAGTTGAAAAAGGCGACTTAACTGCAGGAGATGTTCTTAAAGAATTAAAAGGTCAACATGAGACTGCTGAAGCTAACAAAAATCAAGATCCACAAGCAGACAAAATTGGCGCTACAAAAAAAGAAGGAAAACCTCTTGCTGAACTTCCTACTGCTGATAAAGAAAAATTAGACGCTGCTTACAACAAAGAAGCTTCTAAACCAATCGTTAAAAAACTTCAAGATATCGCTGATGATATCGCTGAAAAAATTGAAAAATTAACTAAAGTAGCTGATAAAGACAAGGCTGATGCTACTGAAAAAGCTAAAGCTGTAGAAGAAAAAAATGCTGCATTAGATAAACAAAAAGAAACTTTAGAAAAAGCTAAAACTGCACTTGCAACAGCTAAGAAAAACAATGCTGAACAATCTATCCAAGATGGATTACAAGATGCTGTAACTAGATTAGAAGCTGCTGTTGCTTCTGCTAAAACTGCTGCAGATGAAGCTCAAGCTAAATTCGACGAAGTTAACGAAGTAGTGAAAGCTTACAAAGATGCAATCGATGAACTAACTGATGATTACAACGCAACTTTAGGTTATATCGAAAACTTAAAAGAAGTTCCTAAAGGTGAAGCACCAAAAGACTTCGCAGGTGGAGTAAATGATGATGAAGCAACTACTGAGCCTGCTAAGGAAGCGGATGAGGTTCCAACGGTTCCTAATGCTCCAGAATTCAATGGTGGGGTAAATCCTGCTGACGCTCCTACAGCTGAAGAAAAACCTGAATTCACAGGTGGAGTAAACGATGAAGAAGCGCCTACAACACCAGCAACTCCAGAGTTCAATAGTGGTGTAAATGATGATAATGCTCCTACTCAACCTAATAATCCTGAATTCAACGGAGGAGTAAATGATACAACACCTCCTACTGAACCTAATAAACCAGAGGGAGAAGCTCCAAAACCATCTAAACCTGAAACTTCAAACGGAGATGCACTTGTACAACCAGAACTTCCAGAATTCAATGGTGGAGTGAATGATACAACACCTCCTACTGAACCTAATAAACCAGAGGGAGAAGCTCCAAAACCATCTAAACCTGAAACTTCAAACGGAGATGCACTTGTACAACCAGAACTTCCAGAATTCAATGGTGGAGTGAATGATACAACACCTCCAACTCCTGCAAAACCTGAAGGAGAAACTCCAAAACCAACTAAACCAGAAGCTTCAAACGGAGATGCACTTGTACAACCAGAACTTCCAGCATTCAAAGGCGGAGTTAACGCTGTTGAAGCTGCTGTTAATGAAGTTCCAGAGTTTGGTGTTAATAACCCTGAAATCAAAAAAATCTTAGACGAAATCTCTAAAGTAAAAGAGCAAATCAAAGACAGCGAAGAAAATGAAGGTGTTGAAGATTATTATAAAGATGGATTAAAAGATCGTCTAGCTGATTTAGAAGATGCCTTAAATACTTTAATTAATAATAAAGCTGAGGTTCTATCTGGAAGTAATGATACAGAAGACTTAAAAGTCACACGCTATGTTGATATTGCTACTAACACTGATATTTTGAATGCTGAAGAAGGTCATTTCAAAGGTAAATCAATTGCAGGTTATACTTTTGTGAAATCTGAAGAAAAAGATGGTATTATTACTAACTATTACAAAAAAGTAACTAATCACTATTCTACTCCAAATTCAGATCCAAGACTAACACCAACTCCTGGAAATCCTGTTCCAAATGAATCACAAGCTCCAACACCAGCTACTCCAGCAGCTGAAGCTCCAACACCAGCTCCGGCTACACCAACAGCTGAGACACCATCAACTCCTGCGGTTGCACCAACTGTAGCAGGTACTAGCAAAGATAATACATATCAAGCTCCAGCTGCGAAAGCAGAAGATAAGAAAGAACTTCCTAATACTGGTGGTAAAGATAATGTTGCAGTTGCATCATTAGGATTCCTTGGATTGCTCCTAGGTGCCCTTCCATTTGTGAAACGCAAAAACTAATTAGTTGAAGATATAAAAGAGAAGGATTTATGACCTTCTCTTTTTGTGATATGGGCTATAGTGAGAGTTCTGTTGAAAAGAAGAAAAAAGTGAACAAAACGATGTTTTAGTCTTGTTCACTTTTATGTTGTTCTATAAACTTAGTCTCTATAATATTTGTAGTGGGTAAATCCCCATGGATATTATGGAGCCTATTTTGTTGTAGAAAAAAAGTTCCATAATATCCATAATGAAAAGCGACAAAACAACTCATTAGAAAGATTCATATGGAACAATTACATTTTATCACAAAATTACTCGATATCAAAGACCCTAATATCCAAATTATGGATGTTCTTAATAGGGATACTCACAAAGGAATCATTGCTAAACTGGATTATGAGGCTCCACTTTGTCCTGATTGCGGAAGTCAAATGAAGAAATATGACTTTCAAAAACCGTCTAAGATTCCTTACCTTGAAACGACTGGTATGTCTACTAGAATTCTACTTAAAAAGCGTCGTTTCAAGTGCTATCAGTGCTTGAAAATGATGGTCGCTGAGACTCCTCTAGTAAAGAAAAATCATCAAATTTCTCGTGTCGTAAACCCAAAGAAGCTCTTGTAGTCTAGCAGTTGGTCTGCTTGACTGATGGTTCGCTCAGGTTGCTGGGTAAAGGGTTTGTTCCCGAAAAACTCCAACCATGGCTTACGAACCTCGTCTTTGCTGGTTTCTCTGTATTTTTTAATCTTATTTACAATGGTCTTTCAATAGTTCTTCAAACTCAGCGACCGTCATGCCTAATTGCTCACTCGCAAATTCGGAAGTTAAAACATGTTGACGTACTAAATCAAGAAAGGTAAATATTTTCCCACGTTCAAGACCACGCTCTAATCCTTTTTCTTCAGCTTGTTCCAAGGCATAGTTCTGTGCTAACAAGGCTTGTTCTTCTCGCATACGTAGTTGGCTAAACATCTTCCTGTCCTCCTCGGACCAGCTCTTATAGTCTAGCAGTTGATCTGCTTGGCTAATGGCTCGCTCGGGTTGTTGGGTAAAGGGCTTATTGCTAAAAAACTCCAACCACGGCTTGCGAACCTCGTCTTTACTGGTTTCTCTGTATTTTTTTAGTTCTAAGAATGCCATCTTTACTAGATGATTTTCCTGTCCATTGTTTGTAATTGTTAAAGCCTCACCCGTCGAATCCTCGCGCATGCTAAAGCAATGAAAAGCCAAATCATCTGAGAAATAATTGCTATCTACAATGGCGATAGCATATACCGGTGCGATGTGTTTGTAACTCTGGTGTGTATCACCTTCTTGCTGACGAATTTTTTCAAGGTTTTGATTGACCTGACTGCACAGGTAAGCCCACAAACGATTAATGAAAAAATTCTGATGATGAACTTGGATTTCGATAATAACCTGCGTGCCATTGTCCAACTCTGCCAAGACGTCTATACTGGTATAGAAATCCTGCGCCGAGTACGGCAGGGAAGGCAAGACGTGAATGTTACTTCCCTCCAAAATCGTTACATTTTTGGCCGGCAAGTCCAGCATATCGCGAATAAATTGACAAGTGATTTCTGGATTGCTGAAAATTTTCTTAGCAACCAAGTCATTGGTTGGGCTAATGCCCGGATGTCTTAGAATCATCCTTTTCCTCCTTTTATTATATCACAGTTTTAAATCTAGGTTTACTAGATTCACTGCTACTATCTATTTATTCGGAAAAAGGATGAAAAATACTCGGTCTGGCTCTTCCCAATGGTATTTTTTGGTGCTTTCCTTTATAATGGGTGTATGGATAAGAAAAAATTACTATTGATTGATGGGTCTTCTGTTGCTTTTCGGGCGTTTTTTGCGCTCTATCAGCAGTTGGACCGTTTTAAGAATGCGGCTGGTTTGCATACCAATGCGATTTATGGTTTTCAGTTGATGTTGAGCCATCTGTTGGAGCGGGTTGAGCCGAGTCATATTTTGGTGGCTTTTGATGCGGGAAAGACAACCTTCCGGACAGAGATGTATGCGGACTATAAGGGTGGTCGGGCTAAGACTCCTGATGAGTTTCGTGAGCAATTTCCCTTCATTCGTGAGTTGCTGGATCATATGGGGATTCGTCACTATGAGTTGGCTCAGTATGAGGCGGATGACATTATTGGGACACTAGATAAATTAGCTGAGCAAGATGGTTTTGATATTACCATTGTCAGTGGGGACAAAGATTTGATTCAGCTGACTGATGAGCATACGGTGGTTGAAATTTCCAAGAAAGGTGTGGCTGAGTTTGAGGCCTTTACGCTAGAATATCTTATGGAAAAGATGGGCATTACACCGACTCAGTTTATCGATCTCAAGGCACTCATGGGTGATAAGTCGGATAATATCCCTGGGGTGACAAAAATCGGTGAAAAGACGGGTATCAAGCTCTTGCTGGAGCATGGCTCGCTTGAGGGTATTTATGAAAATATCGATGGGATGAAGGCTTCTAAGATGAAGGAAAATCTCATCAATGATAAGGAACAGGCCTTTTTGTCGAAAACACTGGCGACCATTGATACCAAGGCACCGATTGAGATTGGTTTAGAGGATGTGGTCTATAGTGGTCCAGATGTTGAAAATCTTGGGAAATTCTATGATGAGATGGGCTTCAAACAGCTTAAGCAGACTTTAAATGCATCGTCAGCTGATGTGGCTGAGAGTTTGGACTTTACTATTGTTGACCAAGTCAGTCAAGACATGCTGAGTGAAGAGTCTATCTTCCATTTTGAGCTTTTTGGTGAGAATTACCATACAGAGGATTTGGTTGGATTTGCCTGGTCTTGTGGGGAAAAGCTCTATGCTACAGACAAGCTTGAACTTTTGCAAGAGCCGACTTTCAAGGATTTTCTAGAAAAAACACCTCTGAGGGTGTATGACTTTAAGAAGGCTAAAGTTCTCTTGAATCGTTTTGGTGTGGATTTGCAGGCGCCTGCTTTTGACAGCCGTTTGGCTAAATACCTCCTTTCGACTGTGGAGGACAATGAAATTACGACTATTGCTAGTCTTTATGGTCAGACTTACTTGGTTGATGATGAGACCTTCTACGGTAAAGGTGTTAAAAAGGCCATTCCTGAACGTGAGAAATTCTTGGAACATTTGGCGCGTAAACTTGCTGTTTTGGTCGAAACAGAGCCTGTTTTACTTGAAAAACTCAGTGAAAATGGGCAATTAGAGCTTCTTTATGATATGGAGCAACCTCTGGCCTTTGTCCTTGCCAAGATGGAAATTGCTGGGATTACGGTCAAGAAAGAGACCTTGCTTGAGATGCAGGCTGAAAATGAGCTTGTCATTGAAAAACTCACTCAAGAGATTTATGAACTGGCTGGTGAGGAGTTTAATATCAACTCGCCTAAGCAGTTGGGTGTCCTTCTCTTTGAAAAATTGGGACTTCCTTTAGAATACACCAAGAAAACTAAAACAGGTTACTCGACAGCAGTGGATGTGTTAGAGCGTCTGGCTCCGATTGCACCGATTGTTAAGAAAATCCTGGATTACCGTCAGATTGCTAAGATTCAGTCTACTTATGTGATTGGCTTGCAGGACTGGATTTTGGCTGATGGCAAGATTCATACGCGTTATGTGCAGGATTTGACCCAGACTGGGCGTCTGTCTAGTGTGGATCCTAACTTGCAAAATATCCCTGTGCGTTTGGAGCAAGGCCGTCTCATTCGTAAGGCTTTTGTGCCTGAGTGGGAGGATAGTGTGCTGCTCAGCTCAGACTATTCACAGATTGAATTGCGCGTTTTGGCGCATATCTCTAAAGATGAGCACTTGATTAAGGCTTTCCAAGAGGGGGCGGATATCCATACCTCAACAGCCATGCGTGTCTTTGGTATTGAGCGTCCTGAGGATGTGACTCCAAACGACCGTCGCAATGCTAAGGCAGTTAACTTTGGAGTGGTTTATGGAATTTCAGATTTTGGTTTGTCTAATAATCTGGGCATCAGCCGTAAGGAGGCCAAAGCCTACATTGATACCTACTTTGAACGCTTCCCAGGTATTAAAAACTACATGGATGAAGTGGTGCGTGAGGCGCGTGATAAGGGCTATGTGGAGACCCTCTTCAAGCGTCGTCGTGAGTTGCCAGATATCAATTCGCGCAACTTTAATATTCGTGGTTTTGCAGAGCGGACAGCTATCAACTCACCTATCCAGGGGTCGGCGGCAGATATTCTCAAGATTGCTATGATTCAGCTGGATAAAGCCTTGGTTGCAGGTGGTTATCAGACTAAGATGCTCTTACAAGTGCACGATGAAATCGTCCTTGAAGTTCCTAAATCTGAATTGACAGAGATGAAAAAATTGGTCAAACAAACCATGGAAGAAGCCATTCAACTCAGTGTTCCCCTCATCGCAGATGAAAATGAAGGGGCAACCTGGTACGAGGCTAAATAAAAAGGGGGCTAGTCCTCCTTTTTTGTAGTCAAATTCTGCAAGCCTTTTCAAAATATGCTATACTGATGAAAAAGGAGGATTTCTATGAGTCAAGAATTTATCAATCCAAGTGATGGCGTGATTCGTCAGTATCTAGCAACGAGTAAGACCCTTGCTGTGGTGGGCCTGTCTGATCGTGAGGAAACAACCAGCAATCGAGTGACCAAGGAAATGCAGGCTAGGGGTTATAAAATTATCCCAGTCAATCCCAAGGCGGCAGGTGGCGAAATCTTGGGTGAAAAGGCTTATGCCAGCCTCGCTGAGATTCCTTTTCCTGTAGATATTGTCAATGTTTACCGTCGCAGCGAGTTTTTGCCCGATGTGGCACGTGATTTTCTCAAGGCTGATGCTAAGATTTTTTGGGCACAGCTAGGACTTGAAAGTCTAGCAGCGGAAGAAATCTTGCGTGCTGGAGGATGCGATGACATCGTGATGAATCGCTGTATCAAGAGAGAACATACTCGCTTGATTGAGGAAGCATAAGAAAAGGTAGCTGGTGGGCTACCTTTTGTGTTAGAAAATACCGATAAGAGTCTGCATACCAAGACTGGTAAGGATGATGGCTATCCAGCAGACGGCTCCGAGAATAATGGATTTTCCGCTGGATTTAATCATGGCTACCAGATTTGTTTTGAGACCGATAGCACTCATGGCCATGATAATGAGGAATTTAGAGAGTTGTTTGAGAGGGGTAAAGAAGCTACTGGACACACCGAGAGAGGTCAGTAGGGTGGTTAGGAGAGATGCAAGAATGAAGTAGAGGATAAAAAGTGGGAAGACTTTTTTCAGTTGCAATCCTTGCTTATTTTCTTGTTGGCGACTTTGCCAGTATGAGAGAAAGAGAGTGATGGGGATAATAGCTAGGGTTCGTGTGAGTTTGACAATGGTTGCGGATTCGAGGGTATTTGTTTGGTAGAGACTGTCCCAGGCGCTGGCTGTGGCGGTTACAGAGGAAGTATCATTGACCGCAGTTCCTGCAAAGAGGGCGAAGCCATCATTGGATAGATGAAGCCAGGTTCCTAGAGTTGGAAAGATTAGTGCAGCCAAGACATTGAAGAAAAAGATAACGGAGATGGCTTGGGCGACTTCTTTTTCCTTAGCATGGATAACGGGCGCTGTCGCGGCAATAGCAGAGCCCCCACAGATAGAAGAACCTACTCCAATCAAGGTAGCCAGTTTTGTGTCCAATGCAAAGAAGCGCTGGAAGAGGTAGGCAATAATCAGAGCTATTGAAATGGTGGATAGGATGACAGGGAGTGAAGATTGCCCAACTGCGAAGACTTGAGAGATATTGAGACCAAAACCAAGCAAGATAACGGCATATTGGAGTAATTTCTTGGAACTAAAGGTCAATCCCGCATCCAGTTGTTTATAGGGCGAGAGAAAGGGATGGAGAAGCATGCCTATGAAAATCGCAAAGACGGGTGCGCCAATGACAGGGAAGAATCCTCCTAAGTACCAAGATACGATTGAAATGAGAAGGCAGGCCAAGATGCCTGCTCCATTTTTTGATAGAAATGACATAAAAACCTCCAAATAGAATCTGTTACCATTATAGACCTGTAAACAGGAAAAGTAAAATAGAAAGTGGAAAGCTATTCTATAATGTATTTTTGCGGTCGGGGAGCTTTTGTAGTATAATAGAGATACGTTTTGAAAGTAGGAGGTATCTATGGACTTAACTAAGCGCTTTAATAAACAGTTAGATAAGATTCAAGTTTCGTTGATTCGTCAGTTTGACCAGGCTATTTCGGAGATTCCTGGGGTCTTGCGTTTGACCTTGGGGGAGCCTGATTTTACAACGCCAGATCATATCAAGGAGGCGGCCAAGCGAGCGATTGATCAGAACCAATCCTACTATACAGGGATGAGTGGTCTGCTGACTCTACGTAAGGCGGCCAGTGACTTTGTTAAGGAAAAGTACCAACTGGACTATGATCCTGAAAATGAAATCTTGGTTACAATTGGGGCGACAGAGGCTTTATCTGCTACTTTGACGGCTATTTTGGAAGAGGGAGACAAGGTACTTTTGCCAGCTCCTGCCTATCCAGGTTATGAACCGATTGTCAATCTAGTTGGGGCAGAGATTGTCGAGATTGACACAACTGAAAATGGTTTTGTCTTGACTCCTGAAATGTTGGAGAAGGCCATTTTGGAGCAGGGTGACAAGCTCAAGGCGGTTATTCTCAACTATCCAGCCAATCCGACAGGAATTACCTACAGTCGGGAACAATTGGAGGCCTTGGCAGCTGTTTTACGCAAGTATGAGATTTTTGTTGTCTGTGATGAGGTTTACTCAGAATTGACCTACACAGGCGAAGCCCATGTGTCTCTGGGAACCATGTTGAGAGATCAGGCTATTATTATCAATGGTCTATCTAAATCGCATGCCATGACAGGTTGGCGTTTGGGTCTGATTTTTGCTCCTGCAGCCTTTACAGCTCAGTTGATTAAGAGTCACCAGTACTTGGTTACTGCCGCAAATACTATGGCTCAACATGCTGCGGTGGAGGCCTTGACGGCTGGTAAAAATGATGCGGAGCCTATGAAAAAGGAATACATCCAGCGTCGGGACTATATTATCGAGAAAATGACTGCTCTTGGTTTTGAGATTATTAAACCAGACGGTGCCTTCTATATCTTTGCTAAGATTCCAGCGGGCTACAATCAAGATTCCTTTGCTTTTCTGAAGGATTTTGCACAGAAGAAGGCCGTTGCCTTTATCCCTGGAGCAGCCTTTGGGCGTTATGGGGAAGGCTATGTTCGCCTATCTTATGCAGCTAGTATGGAGACTATCAAAGAAGCCATGAAACGACTTGAGGAGTATATGAGAGAAGCATGATTCAGTCTATCACGAGTCAAGGCTTGGTGCTCTACAATCGCAATTTTCGTGAGGATGATAAGCTCGTCAAGATTTTTACAGAGCAGGCTGGCAAACGCATGTTTTTTGTCAAACACGCTGGTCAGTCTAAGCTGGCGCCGGTTATTCAGCCCTTGGTGCTGGCTCGATTTCTCTTACGAATCAATGATGAGGGGCTTAGCTACATTGAGGATTATCATGAGGTGATGACTTTTCCCAAGATTAATAGCGATCTCTTTGTCATGGCTTATGCGACCTACGTTGCAGCTCTTGCCGATGCTAGTTTGCAGGACAATCAGCAGGATGCTTCCTTGTTTGCTTTTTTACAAAAGACCTTGGAGTTGATGGAAGCGGGCTTGGATTATCAGGTTTTGACCAATATTTTTGAAATTCAAATCTTGACTCGATTTGGGATCAGCCTCAATTTTAATGAGTGTGTTTTTTGTCATCGGGTTGGTCAGGCTTTTGACTTTTCTTTCAAATATGGCGCCTGCCTCTGTCCAGAGCATTATCATGAAGATGAGAGACGTTGCCATCTCAATCCCAATATCCCTTATCTGCTCAATCAATTTCAAGCTATTGATTTTGAGACCTTGGAGACCATTTCGCTCAAGCCTGAAATTAAGCAAGAGCTACGCCAATTTATGGATCAACTCTACGAAGAGTACGTTGGGATTCACCTAAAATCAAAGAAATTTATTGATTCCCTAGCAGACTGGGGACAATTACTAAAAGAGGAAAAGAAATGAAAAAAATCGCAGTAGATGCCATGGGGGGCGATTACGCACCCCAGGCCATCGTTGAGGGTGTCAATCAATCCCTAGCTGACTTTTCAGATATCGAGATTCAACTCTACGGAGATGAAGCTAAAATCAAGCAATATCTAACAGCGACAGAGCGTGTCAGCATTATCCATACGGATGAGAAGATTGATTCAGACGATGAACCTACGAGAGCTATTCGGAAGAAGAAAAATGCCAGTATGGTCTTGGCGGCCAAGGCTGTCAAAGATGGAGAGGCAGATGCTGTGCTCTCGGCTGGGAATACAGGTGCTTTGTTGGCTGCAGGATTCTTCATCGTGGGTCGTATCAAGAATATCGACCGTCCTGGACTTATGTCAACATTGCCGACCGTTGATGGGAAAGGTTTTGACATGCTAGACCTTGGTGCTAATGCGGAAAATACAGCCCAACACCTCCACCAATACGCTGTCCTAGGTTCTTTCTATGCCAAGAATGTTCGTGGCATTGCTCAACCACGTGTTGGTTTGCTCAACAACGGAACAGAGAGTAGTAAGGGAGACCCGCTTCGTAAGGAAACTTATGAATTATTAGTGGCTGATGAAAGTTTGAACTTTATCGGAAATGTGGAAGCGCGTGATTTGATGAATGGCGTTGCGGATGTTGTCGTGGCAGATGGTTTCACGGGAAACGCTGTGCTCAAATCCATTGAAGGGACAGCTATGGGAATCATGGGCTTGCTCAAGACCGCTATTACAGGTGGTGGTCTTCGAGCGAAACTAGGCGCCCTCCTTCTCAAGGACAGCCTCAGAGGTTTGAAAAAGCAGCTCAACTATTCAGATGTTGGTGGAGCGGTCTTGTTTGGTGTCAAGGCACCGGTTGTCAAGACTCATGGCTCAAGCGATGCCAAGGCTGTTTATAGTACAATCCGCCAGATTCGTACCATGCTAGAAACAGACGTAGTTGCCCAAACTGCGCGTGAATTTTCAGGAGAATAAAAGAGATGACAGAAAAAGAAATTTTTGAACGTATTGTGACCATTATCCAAGAGCGACAGGGAGAGGATTTTGTCGTGACAGAATCCTTGAGTCTGAAAGATGATTTGGATGCGGACTCAGTCGACTTGATGGAGTTTATCTTGACTCTGGAAGATGAATTTAATATCGAAATCAGCGATGAAGAAATTGATCAACTGCAAAGTGTAGGAGATGTGGTTAAGATTATTCAAGCAAAATAGACATCGGAATTCCAAGGCGTTTGCTTTGGAATTTTTTATTTGGCTCAGGTGACCGTTTAGGAACAGATTTAGTCTTTCTAGGGACAGGAGAGATGTGTGGAGAAATAAAGGATATAATGGAGTCAGAAAAATCAATCTTCAAAAAGGAGAAAAAAGAAAGGATTTTTATGATGAAAAAATATCTTTATTCTAGTTTATTAGTTCTTGCAGGAGGCGTTCTCCTAGCAAATAATACTGTGGCCTATGCTAATTCCCCATCAGCAAGTGAGAAAGAAGCGATTGCTCAATTAGTTAATCAAGGCAAGATAAAAGCTGAAGAAGCTGATCAAGTAAAATTGATTGGTTTTGAAGATAAAGAAACTCAAGCAGAGGGCAATCAAGAGAAGAAAGCTTTCAATCAATATCGTGATCCTAAAGGAACATGGATGCAAACCAATGGTAAATGGTGGTTTAAATACGGTTCAGGTGGGTATGCTAAAAATTGGGAACAATTAGATGGCAAGTGGTACTATTTTGATGACCAAGGATGGATGAAAGAAAATACTTGGATTCAACCTGATGGTAATTATTACTACTTATCTGCTAGTGGTGCTATGGTCACTGGTTATCAACGTGTGAATGGTACACCGTACTTCTTTAGAGAAAGTGGTGTATGGGTAGAAAATCGTGGGCAAGCCCTTGGTGAATATGCAAAGACATTTGTAGGAAAAATCCCATATGTTTGGGGTGGGGCAGATTTGAATAGTGGCGTAGATTGCTCAGGATTTACGATGGCTATTCATGCTAAGTTTGATATTAGTATTCCTAGAGTGACCTATGGTCAAGCAACAGGAGGAAGTTATGTAAGTAATGGTTCTCAACAAGCTGGAGATTTGATTTTGTATAATAGTGAAGAGACAAATGACCATGTAGGTATTTATGTTGGTGATGGAAAGGTTGTTCACGCTCCATATCCAGGTCGATATGTTTCTTATATGGATCAATATGCTATTACTCAAAATACAATTCGTAGATATTGGTAATATTGTCTAATTTTTCACAATATTATTGACTTTGACAATGAAAAGTATTAGAATATAGCTAAATAAAGAGGGGAAACCCTCCTGTAGCTATTCAATAAAGGAGGAAATGGCTATGAAAAAATCTAAACTACTTACACTTGGTTTACTTGCAGGTGCTGGTCTACTTTTGTCTATCAATCAAGCACAGGCTGCAGATACTTGGGTTAAAAATGGCGCTGACTGGAATCTTTCTCAAGATGGAAGCTTAGCTAAAAATAAATGGGTGCAAAATGCTGGCTCTTGGTATCACTTCGATAGCGCTGGTAAAATGCAGACAGGCTGGCTCAAAGACGGCAATACCTGGTATTCACTAGCAGATAGTGGTGCCATGCGTACTGGCTGGTATAAGGAAGGAAGCACATGGTACTCACTAGCAGATAGTGGTGCTATGCGTACTGGTTGGTACAAAGAAGGGTCTACATGGTATTACCTCAAAGGCAGTGGCGCTATGGCAACAGGATGGACTATTGCAAATAATCAATGGTCTTACTTTGAAAATTCAGGTGCTATGGTCGCAGATAGAGCTGTCCCAGCCAGTGATGGGGAAAGTTATGTCATTGGTAAGGATGGCTATCTAGCAAATAGAAAAGATTCTGGATACAATATTCATGATATTGTTAAACTTGGAGATGGGCAAGAATATTTGCTAAATGCTAAAGGTGACGATGTTATTATTGAAAAAAACACTTGGTATATTAAGTCTGAAATCAAGAAGTTTTCCGACAAATATGGGGATGAAGTTTCAAATACAATCTTAGCTTTAGTAGATAATAAAGAAGAAGGACAAGAAATTGATCCTAAAGCTGTTATTCGTAATTTCCAAAATCTACCAGGTCGATATTACTTTGGAGCAGATGGTCGTAGAGTATTACCACTTCCAGAGATGACAACTAGATCAGAAATCAAAAAAGTTGGCAATGATGTCTATTTAGAAAATCCAGGTGCACGACTTCGTCTTGGAGCTACTAACTTTACAATCAATAACAATAAACTATACTATTTAGAAAATGAGCAAGGTAAGCTCAAAACAGGTTACTTTGTATTAATTGATGATGGAGCAACCACTACACACCATCATATCCTAGCCTATGCGGATCAATCTGGTGAAATTCTTAAGATGAAACGCTTGCCATCAGGAGTTTCAAATTTCCTTGATAAAGAAATTGATGGTTTATATGGTGAAAAAATTAAAATTGAATCTCCACACTCAAACGAATATTATAAAGTGGTCGTGGTTAAATAAAAATAATATCTTCACAACTAATTGTTAACACTCTAACCAATATACCATTTTCAGGAGGCTTTAGATTTCTTGTATTTTAAAAGGAAACTAAAGCCTTTTGTAGATGGAGCAGGGGATAGAGTTATCTATAAAATAATGAAAAGGAGTCTGTCATGGAAATGAAAAATATATTTGTAGAATTGGAGCAATTTGAAGAGTTAACCCCAGAGGTATTGGAGGAAGTGAATGGTGGAGGGATTTTTGAAGATATTTACCATTGGCTACATCTACTCCCAGAGCCAAGATAGTATTTTGATTAAAATGTGTTAACTAAACAGATTTATGATTATATTACTTGAATTTTTAGTGTTTATATTGATTTTAATCAATATTTTAGCTCCTCCGATTTATCTAGGTAGTCAACTCTCTAAAGCATTTTATGACAAACGCTCTATATTTCTTTGGGTAGTTTTTCAGCTATTTGCTACCTTCGTTTTTCCGAGTTTCTTGCATGTTGGCAATTTATTATTCTTTTATATAATATTTTGGACTGTGTTAAAGAAAAAGAAGAAGGAAGCTCTCTTTCTTGCCCTTTATCTATTTATGTTTTATCAAAGTATTCGATATTTGATTTTGACATTTATAATACGATTGATATTTGACTACTCTGAACTATCTGATTTCTTGCATAGTGGATTTGATTCTGTATTTAGTTTGATTTCGTTGTTTTTGTCTGTTGTCATTTTAAGACGATGGGGAATTGATCTCAATATATTATTTTTAGATAAATTTCAATCGTTAGTGACGAAAAGTATGTGGATCTTATCCTTATTGTTTGGTTTCAGACTGTTTTCATCCATCATGTCTGGAGGATGTAATCCTTTCTATGTTCGTTTTGACACGACCATTTCTCTCCTGATTTTCATTCTCTTTTTCTCTTGGCTCTTTTACATCAAGCATTTGGAGCAGGTTTATCGTGATGAGCAAACCATTCAGAGACAGGAAGATGAAAATCGTTCCTTGCAAGGGATGGTGGATAAGCTAGGTCATCTCTATGATGAGGTTCGCGGTTTTCGTCATGATTTTGCAGGGATTGTCGCCAGTATGGAGCCTGCTATAGCTAATCAAGATATGGCTGAGGTTTCTACCATCTATCAAGATGTTTTTCTAAAGACTAATGAAAAGCTGAGGAAGGCGGACTACACAGCCTTTAATCTTCACAATATTCATGATATAGCCATTCGTAATACCTTGGCAAAAGCCATGATTGTGGCAGATAATCAGGGAATTCATTTTAGTTTGGAGACGGTGGGGGTTGTTGAAGAACTGGCATTGCCGATGTTGGAGGCTATTCGTATCCTCTCTATCCTCACGACAAATGCCTTAGAGGCAGCTAGTGAAGCGGAAAATCCGCAGATTCGGGTTGCTTTATTGGCAGGCGATAGGAGTGTCCGTTTTATCATTGAAAACACTCGTAAGAAAGAAGAACTGAATCCTAGCATTCTCAGTCAAAAGGGTTATTCAACCAAGGGGAACCACAGTGGACTGGGCTTAGCGACCTTGGAGGATATGGTTTTTCATTATGATTTAAACTTAGATACCCAGCTAGGAGAGACGACCTTTAGACAAGATTTAGAATTGCCATTTAAGGATGAGAAACGAGGGGGAGAGGAATGAGAATTTTAGTTTTGGAAGACGATAGAGTCCAGCAAGGACGGATAGAGCAGACTTTACTAGATATTGGTCGCTCTCGCAATTTGAGATTGGAAATTGATATTGCCAAAAACTATGGGGACGTTGAAAAATATTCTCAGTATTTTGATCATTACCAGCTCTATTTATTGGATTTAGAGATTGATGGAGAGCGTGAACGGGGCTTTCAGGTTGCTCAACAGGCTCGGGAGCGAGATCCCTTTACAAGCATTGTCTTTGTGTCCACGCACTCGGAGGCCTTGCCTCTAGCTTTTCGTTACCACTTGTCTGCCTTAGATTTTATTTCCAAGGATCAGCCAGAGGAGGATTACCGTCATCAGCTGGAACGCTGTCTGGACTATGTACTGGCAGTGGACAAGAGGGAAAATATGCGTCTCTTTACTTATAGTTTTGAGGGGAGACGGGGCTTTACTCTGCCCTACCATGAGATTTTAGCCTTTGAAACCTCAGTGGAATCCCACCGTATCAAGGTCTATTATGCTAATCATTCTATCAAGACCATTTATGGCAGTCTCAAGGATATCGCTGCCAAGGCTGAAAAAGATTACTTTGTCTATGCCAATCGCAATACTTTAGTCAGTTTACAGGCAATTGAAGAGATGACTGCCACAGAAGTGACCTTGTTAGAAGGCTTGCATTTCCCCGTATCACGGACAGCCAGAAGAACCCTAAAAAAACATCTCAATGTCTAATATCTGTTAGACTTGGATGAGTTTATCAATAAGAATGTCGGAAAATTTTCTGATATTCTTATTTTTTTGACTTCTTTTTCGAATAGATAAGTAAGAGGAAAAGGAAAGGAGCCTAGTTCATGTATCTACCAATTTTTTATCCGTGGTTTACTAAATTATTTTTCAAATAAATTTAATTAGTTGTACATTTTTGAATTGTTTTTCGAATAGATAAGTAAGAAGAAAAGGAAGGAGCCTAGCTCATGTTTATATCAATGTTCTACCCATGGTTCACTGAGTTATTTTTTAAATAAATTTAATTTAGTTGTACATTTTCGAAATTTTTTTCGAATAGATAAGTAAGAGGAAAAGGAGAGGAGCCTAGTTCATGTATCTACCAATCTTGTATCCGTGGTTCATTAAATTATTTTTTAAATAAAATTTGATTTAGTTGTACATTTTCGAAATTTTTTTCGAATAGATAAGTAAGAGGAAAAAGAAAGGAGCCTAGTTCATGTATCTACCAATTTTCTATCCATGGTTTACTAAATTATTTTTCAAATAAATTTAATTTAGTTGTACATTTTCGAATTCTTTTTCGAATAAATAAGTAAGAAGAAAAGGAAGGAGATTACGCGATGTATTTACCAATCTTATTGCCATGGTTTATCAAATGGTATTTAAAATAAATGAAATTTACCTGTTCATTTTAAATCACTTCTCAAATAGATAAGTGAGACGAAAAGGAATTCAGTAATTTATCTATTCTGGTTTTTAAAATGGTTTAAGAGCCAGAAATCGTAAACTAACAAATAGAAATAAAGGAGAAAAAAGATGACAAATTTTGACAAAATGGAACAGAACTTTGTAGCTCTTACAGAAGAAGAGTTGATGGATGTGGATGGGGGAGCATTGCCTCTTGTAGTCGCTGGAGTGTCTATTTGGAAGATAGGTGCAGCAGTAGCAGGTGGAGCAGCAGCACTTTTTGCTGGAGGAGCAGCTTTGGGGTATTATGCGAATAGACCATAATCTGATTGTAGTCAGAGAGGCATTTCTATGTTTTTAAAAAAAGAAGTGATATTATTAGGGGTATTGTTATCGCTACGTATTATTTTTACTATCGTTCAAATTTTAATTGACTATAAAATATTATCTGGGCAGTATAATATAAATTTTATAGATATTTCAGAAGTATTTACCTATCCAATACTCATTTTAATCATTTACATAGCAATAAAATATAATATAAAGGAGTAATGACGAACATGAACTTAGAACAATTTTATCAATTATCTGACGATGAATTAGTGGGAACAAAAGGTGGTTTTGGTCTTGCGGAAGCAGTTGGGATTGCAGGAGTACTGAATGCTGCTGTACAAATTTTTAATGCTGGTTACAAATTTGGTTCAGATTTTGCTCGTCGTGGACGTTAGATAATGAACAGTCGCAACCTTAATCTTAATACATTGTTACCTAAACTAGCCACTATAATTCCTTTGTTGGGAATAACTCTTAATCTCGCGCTTCATGTAATTCGTACAGGTTCGTTAGTATCCTTTAATTGGCAATGGCCTTTAGTGGGTTTGTTTTTCTCAGGATATTTTGGTATTTTTCGCAAAGATTTGTCAAAAAATAATCAAAACTATAAATGAAGAACATGAATCAAAAGGATTTTGTGTATATGAATGGTAGAGTTTTCTGTCATTCTTGTCAGGTAATACTCTTCGAAAATCAAATTCAAACCACGTCAGCTTCGCCTTGCCGTACTCAAGTACAGCCTGTGGCTAGCTTCCTAGTTTGCTCTTTGATTTTCATTGAGTATAAATAGGAGTTTACTATGAAACAATTTTTATTAGGCTTTGCTGAGGGATATTTTACCGTATCACTCATTATTTACATCGCAACGTATTTGATTTTGAGAAATCCAATCAATACCCTATTTTATCCAGAAATTTACCCTGTTTTATTTGGGCTCTTTTATCTAGGATATAAGGTCAATAAAAAGCAAGTAGAGTAAGCGGTTAAGAATGACTTGTTAGTCTGTGCTAAAATGGTTAGGGTAGAATCTAAGAATGCATCACATTGGAGTTTAATATGAAATTCGTTAAGTCAGTATTGAAAGTTTGGCCTGAAATCATGGTATTACTTATTTCGATGTCCTATATAATCATCAGATTAGTAGCTGACATAAATAAAGTATCTTTACCTACTTGGTTTGATAGTTTCAATATACCAACGATTGCATTATTTATGATGGTATTCATTCTTTTATATAGAAGTAAAAAAAGAACGGATAAATTTGAAGTAGTAGACAATCTATGGGTAAATAGGAGTCTTGTAGCAACGAATCAAAAAAGGAGTAACTATGAATCGTAATTTAGAACGGTGTTATCTATTCTGACTATGAATAGATCATACCAGAGGTGGCTTAGAAATAGCAGGGACATTAGAAATTGTAGTAATAAATAGGATGTCGTAAATGTTACTATCAATGATTTATTTGTCCCAAGTTTGCCTAGGGTGACAGTAAAACATCAATTTCCTTTCGTACCATATTTTTAGTAGGTAGGACATTCGTTCTGCCTATTTTTTGCCCCCAAAAGTGCAGTTGAGGTGTTTATTTGGAGTTTTGCATGTATTTTTTAATAAAATTTGATAAAATAGGTATAGAAATTAGGAAAGTTGAAGAAAAGAAATGAATAAGATTTTAAAATATTTTTTAGTATTTATTTTTCTATTTTTGATGAATATTTTCATCTTTAAGATACTAGCAACTCTGGGATTTCAGCTGACAATGAGTGAAAAGAGTTATATTGTACCACCGCTGTTTTCGATTATCGTTTTATATATGATTGACAAAAGAATTAGGAAGAAAAAGAAATAAATATATATTTTAGGTATGACGTTTGTTCTACCTATTTTTAAATCCCAAAAGTGCATTTTGGGGGTAGATAGGCGCATTTGGGGAGGAAGTCCAGTTTTTGTTTAGTGATTGGGGTAAGATAGTTATTATCAGATGAGTTTAGGAAAAAGGAGATGAATATGAAATTTGGGAAATGTCACTATCGTCCGCAGGTGGATCAGATGGACTGCGGTGTAGCTTCATTAGCTATGGTCTTTGGCTACTATGGTAGTTACTATTCTTTGGCTCACTTGCGAGAATTGGCCAAGACGACCATGGATGGGACGACGGCTTTGGGCTTGGTCAAGGTGGCAGAGGAGATTGGCTTTGAGACGCGAGCGATCAAGGCGGATATGACGCTTTTTGACTTGCCAGATTTGACCTTTCCTTTTGTTGCCCATGTGCTTAAGGAAGGAAAATTGCTCCACTACTATGTGGTGACTGGGCAGGATAAGGATAGCATTCATATTGCTGATCCAGATCCTGGGGTGAAATTGACCAAACTGCCACGTGAGCGCTTTGCGGAAGAATGGACAGGAGTGACTCTGTTTATGGCACCTAGTCCAGACTACAAGCCTCATAAGGATCAAAAGAATGGCCTGCTCTCTTTTATCCCTATATTAGTGAAGCAGCGTGGCTTGATTGCCAATATCGTTTTGGCAACACTCTTGGTCACCTTGATTAACATTGTGGGTTCTTATTATCTGCAGTCTATCATTGATACCTATGTGCCAGATCAGATGCGTTCGACACTGGGGATTATTTCTATTGGGTTGGTGATCGTCTATATTCTCCAGCAGATCTTATCTTACGCTCAGGAGTATCTCTTACTTGTTTTGGGGCAACGTTTGTCGATTGACGTAATTTTGTCCTATATCAAGCATGTTTTTCACCTACCTATGTCCTTTTTTGCGACACGTAGGACAGGGGAAATCGTGTCTCGTTTCACAGATGCTAACAGTATCATCGATGCGCTGGCTTCGACCATTCTTTCGATTTTCCTAGATGTATCAACGGTTGTCATTATTTCCCTTGTTTTATTTTCACAAAATACCAATCTCTTTTTCATGACTTTATTGGCGCTCCCTATCTACACAGTGATTATCTTTGCTTTTATGAAGCCGTTTGAAAAGATGAATCGGGATACCATGGAAGCCAATGCGGTTCTGTCTTCTTCTATCATTGAGGACATCAATGGTATTGAGACTATCAAGTCTTTGACCAGTGAAAGTTCACGCTACCAAAAGATTGACAAGGAATTTGTGGATTATCTGAAAAAATCCTTTACCTATAGTCGGGCAGAGAGTCAGCAAAAGGCTCTGAAAAAAGTTGCCCATCTCTTGCTCAATGTCGGCATTCTCTGGATGGGGGCTGTTCTGGTCATGGATGGCAAGATGAGTTTGGGGCAGTTGATTACCTATAATACCTTGCTGGTTTACTTTACCAATCCTTTGGAAAATATCATCAATCTGCAAACTAAGCTTCAGACGGCGCAAGTTGCCAATAACCGTCTGAATGAGGTTTATTTGGTAGCTTCTGAGTTTGAGGAGAAGAAAACAGTTGGGGATCTGAGCTTGATGAAGGGAGAGATGACTTTCAAGCAGGTTTACTATAAGTATGGCTATGGTCGAGACGTCTTGTCGGATATCAATTTGACTATTCCGCAGGGTTCTAAGGTGGCTTTTGTGGGAATTTCAGGGTCAGGTAAGACGACATTGGCCAAGATGATGGTTAATTTTTACGCCCCAAGTCAAGGGGAGATTAGTCTGGGTGGTGTCAATCTCAATCAGATTGATAAAAAAGCCCTGCGCCAGTATATCAACTATCTGCCTCAACAGCCCTATGTCTTTAACGGAACGATTTTGGAGAATCTTCTTTTGGGAGCTAAGGAGGGGACGACACAGGAAGATATCTTACGGGCGGTCGAATTGGCAGAGATTCGGGAGGATATCGAGCGTATGCCACTGAATTACCAGACAGAATTGACTTCGGATGGGGCAGGAATCTCAGGTGGTCAACGTCAGAGAATTGCTCTGGCGCGTGCTCTCTTGACAGATGCGCCGGTCTTGATTTTGGATGAGGCAACTAGCAGTTTGGATATTCTGACAGAGAAGCGAATTGTCGATAATCTTATGGCTTTAGACAAGACCTTGATTTTCATTGCTCACCGCTTGACCATTGCTGAGCGGACAGAGAAGGTTGTTGTCTTGGATCAGGGCAAGATTGTTGAAGAAGGAAAGCATGCTGATTTGCTTGCACGGGGTGGCTTTTACGCCCATTTGGTGAATAGCTAGAAAGAGGAGAGGATGAAACCAGAATTTTTAGAAAGTGCGGAGTTTTATAATCGTCGTTACCATAATTTTTCCAGTCGGGTGATTGTACCCATGTCCCTTCTGCTTGTGTTTTTGCTTGGATTTGCAACATTTGCAGAGAAGGAGATGAGTTTGTCTACTAGAGCTACTGTTGAGCCTAGTCGTATCCTTGCAAATATCCAGTCAACTAGCAATAATCGCATTCTTGTCAATCATTTGGAAGAAAATAAGCTGGTTAAAAAGGGAGAACTGTTGGTTCGATATCAAGAAGGGGCAGAGGGTATCCAAGCAGAGGCCTATGCTAGTCAGTTGGACATACTTAAGGATCAAAAAAAGCAATTGGAGTATTTGCAAAAGAGTCTGCAAGAAGGAACGGATTACTTTCCAGAGGAGGATAAGTTTGGCTACCAAGCCACCTTTCGCGACTACATCAGTCAAGCAGGCAGTCTTAGGGTTAGTACATCGCAACAAAATGAGACCATCGCGTCCCAGAACGTAGCAGCTAGTCAGACTCAAGCCGAAATCGGGAACCTCATCAGTCAAACAGAGGCTAAAATTCGCGATTACCAGACAGCTAAGTCAGCTATTGAAACAGGTGCTTCCTTGGCCAGTCAGAATCTAGCCTACTCTCTCTACCAGTCTTATAAGTCTCAGGGCGAGGAAAATTCGCAATCTAAGGCCCAGGCTATTGCTCAGGTAGAAGCACAGCTTTCTCAGTTAGAAGCCAGTCTTGCTACTTACCGTGTCCAGTATGCAGGTTCAGGTACCCAGCAAGCCTATGCGTCAGGCTTAAGCAGTCAATTGGAGTCTCTCAAATCACAACACTTGGCTAAGGTTGGTCAGGAATTGACCCTACTAGCCCAGAAAATCTTGGAGGCAGAGTCAGGTAAGAAGGTTCAGGGAAATCTTTTAGACAAGGGGAAAATTACGGCGAGTGAGGATGGGGTGCTTCACCTTAATCCTGAGACCAGTGATTCTACCATGGTAGCAGAAGGTACCCTACTAGCCCAACTCTATCCGTCCTTGGAAAAAGAAGGGAAAGCCAAACTAACAGCTTATCTTAGTTCAAAAGATGTAGCAAGGATTAAGGTCGGTGATTCTGTTCGCTATACTACGACTCATGATGCCAAGAATCAACTTTTCCTAGATTCTACTATTACCAGCATCGATGCGACAGCTACTAAGACTGAGAAAGGGAATTTCTTTAAAATCGAGGCGGAGACTAATCTAACTTCGGAGCAGGCTGAAAAACTTCGGTACGGGGTGGAAGGTCGCCTGCAGATGATTACGGGCAAGAAAAGTTACCTACGTTATTATTTAGATCAATTTTTGAACAAAGAGTAATGTTCGTGTTTTTAGAGTTAAATAATTTTTAAACTGTGAGAAATCTTTTTCTTACAGTTTTTTCTTTATTATTTTTGGAGGTGATACGTTATTTATTCGGTTAAATTCTTGTAATTTTAGGTTTTTTATGGTAGAATGTGCTCAAGTAATACGAAAGGCGAACTTTAAAATGTCAAAACAATTGATCTATTCGGGAAAAGCTAAAGATATCTATACAACTGAGGATGAAAATCTTATTATTTCAACTTACAAGGACCAGGCGACTGCTTTCAATGGTGTTAAGAAGGAGCAGATTGCTGGCAAGGGAGTTTTGAATAATCAGATTTCATCTTTTATTTTTGAGAAATTAAATGCGGCTGGTGTGGCAACTCACTTTGTGGAGAAGCTTTCAGACACGGAACAACTCAATAAAAAGGTTAAGATTATTCCTTTGGAAGTCGTGCTCCGCAACTATACTGCTGGTTCCTTTTCAAAACGTTTTGGTGTGGATGAGGGAATCGCATTTGAGACTCCGATTGTCGAATTTTACTACAAAAATGATGATTTGGATGACCCATTTATCAATGACGAGCATGTGAAATTTCTACAAATTGCGGATGAGCAGCAGATTGTCTACTTGAAGGAAGAAACTCGTCGAATTAATGAACTCTTGAAAGCCTGGTTTGCTGAGATTGGACTCAAGCTGATTGACTTTAAGCTAGAGTTCGGTTTTGACAAGGATGGCAAGATTATCTTGGCAGATGAATTTTCACCAGATAACTGCCGTTTGTGGGATGCGGATGGAAACCATATGGATAAGGATGTTTTCCGTAGAGGATTAGGAGAACTAACAGATGTTTATGAGATTGTTTGGGAAAAATTGCAGGGGTTGAAATAATCTGTTAGCAACGGAAAACCTTCGTCCCTCAACTAAAAGGACTCAGGCTGAAAAGGTCCCCCAGACCTTTTCACTCCGTAGAGGATTGGGAGAACTAACAGACGTTTACGAGATTGTTTGGGAAAAGTTGCAGGAATTGAAATAAGAACCTCAAGTGCGTTTGAGAACATTGCAAGAGCTGAAATAAAGGAATAAGGATTGATGGATAAACGTATTTTTGTTGAAAAAAAGGCTGATTTTCAGGTCAAGTCAGAGAGTTTGGTAAGAGAGCTCCAACACAACTTGGGACTTTCAAGCTTGAAAAGTATTCGTATTGTGCAAGTGTATGATGTCTTTAGCTTGGCTGAGGACTTGTTTGCGCCTGCAGAGAAACACATCTTCTCTGAGCAGGTGACAGACCATGTCTTGGCTGAAGCTGCTGTACAGGCGGATCTTGCCAACTATGCTTTCTTTGCCATTGAAAGCCTGCCAGGGCAGTTTGACCAGCGTGCGGCTTCTTCACAGGAAGCATTGCTTTTGTTGGGAAATTCGAGTGATGTGACGGTTAATACAGCACAACTTTACTTAGTCAATAAAGATATTGATGCGACTGAGTTGGAAGCAGTCAAGAATTACTTGCTCAACCCAGTTGATTCTCGTTTCAAGGACATCACGACAGGGATTGCCAAGCAGGAATTTTCAGAGTCAGACAAGACCATTCCTAAATTGACTTTCTTTGAAAGCTATACAGCAGAAGACTTTGCTCGCTACAAGGCCGAGCAAGGGATGGCCATGGAAGTGGATGATTTACTCTTTATCCAAGACTATTTCAAGTCAATCGGGCGCGTGCCGACGGAAACAGAACTCAAGGTTTTGGACACTTACTGGTCTGACCACTGCCGTCACACGACGTTTGAGACAGAGTTGAAACACATCGACTTTTCAGCTTCTAAATTCCAAAAGCAATTGCAGTCAACCTATGATAAATATATCGCTATGCGCGATGAGTTGGGGCGTTCTGAAAAACCGCAAACCTTGATGGATATGGCAACTATTTTCGGTCGTTATGAGCGTGCTAATGGACGTTTGGATGATATGGAAGTGTCAGACGAAATCAATGCTTGCTCAGTAGAAATCGAAGTGGATGTTGATGGTGTGAAAGAGCCATGGCTCCTAATGTTCAAGAATGAAACTCACAACCACCCAACGGAAATTGAGCCATTTGGTGGGGCTGCTACCTGTATCGGTGGAGCCATTCGTGACCCATTGTCAGGACGTTCATACGTTTACCAAGCTATGCGTATCTCGGGTGCAGGTGATATTACAGCACCAATCTCTGAAACGCGTGCTGGTAAATTGCCACAACAAGTCATTTCGAAGACAGCGGCTCATGGTTATTCTTCATATGGGAACCAAATTGGGCTTGCGACGACCTATGTTCGTGAGTACTTCCACCCAGGCTTTGTAGCTAAACGCATGGAGTTGGGTGCCGTTGTCGGTGCTGCTCCTAAGGAAAATGTAGTCCGTGAAAAACCGGAAGCGGGGGATGTCATTATCCTGCTCGGTGGCAAGACTGGACGTGATGGCGTCGGTGGTGCGACAGGTTCTTCTAAGGTTCAAACAGTTGAGTCTGTAGAGACTGCTGGAGCAGAGGTTCAAAAAGGGAATGCCATCGAAGAACGCAAGATTCAACGCCTTTTCCGTAATGGCGATGTCACTCGTCTCATCAAGAAATCTAATGACTTTGGTGCTGGTGGTGTCTGTGTAGCTATCGGTGAATTAGCAGACGGTCTTGAAATCGACCTTAATAAAGTTCCTCTTAAATACCAAGGCTTGAATGGTACCGAAATTGCCATCTCTGAATCACAAGAACGGATGGCAGTTGTGGTGCGTCCTAAGGATGTAGATGCCTTCGTTGCAGAATGTAATAAAGAAAATATTGACGCTGTTGTGGTTGCGACAGTGACTGAAAAACCAAATCTAGTCATGCACTGGAATGGTGAAACAATTGTCGACTTAGAACGTCGTTTCCTTGATACCAATGGTGTGCGCGTGGTCGTTGATGCAAAGGTGGTGGACAAGGATGTCAATCTTCCAGAAGAACGTCAAACATCTGCTAACACACTTGAAGCAGATACTCTTACGGTTCTATCTGACCTCAACCATGCGAGTCAAAAAGGATTACAGACTATCTTTGACTGCTCTGTTGGACGCTCAACGGTCAATCACCCACTTGGCGGTCGCTATCAACTCACTCCAACTGAGGCATCTGTACAGAAATTGCCAGTTCAACACGGTGTGACTCATATTGCTTCAGTCATTGCTCAAGGTTTCAACCCATATGTAGCAGAATGGTCTCCATACCACGGTGCTGCTTATGCGGTTATCGAAGCAACTGCTCGTTTGGTTGCTGCTGGTGCCAACTGGTCTAAGGCTCGCTTCTCTTACCAAGAGTATTTCGAGCGCATGGATAAACAAGCTGAGCGTTTTGGTCAGCCAGTGGCAGCTCTCCTAGGCTCTATCGAGGCACAAATTCAGCTTGGTTTGCCATCTATCGGTGGTAAGGACTCCATGTCTGGTACCTTTGAAGAATTGACGGTGCCACCAACCTTGGTTGCCTTTGGTGTGACAACAGCAGATAGCCGTAAGGTGCTTTCTCCCGAATTCAAGACTGCTGGGGAAAATATTTATTACATTCCAGGTCAAGCATTGGCTCAAGAGATTGACTTCGATCTTATCAAGTCTAACTTCGCTCAATTTGAAGCCCTTCAAAAGGCTTACAAAGTAACATCTGCATCAGCTGTTAAATACGGTGGTGTCGTTGAAAGCTTGGCTCTTGCTACCTTTGGAAATCATATCGGTGCAGAGGTGATCTTGCCTGAACTTGAAAGTTCTTTGACAGCACAATTGGGCGGATTTGTCTTCACATCTCCTGAAGAAATCGCTGGAGTAGAGAAAATCGGTCAAACAAGTGCAGACTTTACACTGATTGTCAACGGTGTGAAGCTAGATGGACACAAACTTGACAGTGCCTTCCAAGGCAAGCTGGAGGGAGTTTACCCGACAGAATTTACTCAAGCGAAAGAACTGGCTGAAGTACCAGCTGTGGTATCAGATATTGTGATTAAAGCAAAAGAAAAGGTTGAAAAACCTATGGTCTATATCCCAGTCTTCCCAGGAACCAACTCAGAATATGATTCAGCTAAAGCCTTTGAGAAAGAAGGTGCAGAGGTTAACTTGGTGCCATTCGTGACCTTGAATGAAGAAGCTATTGTCAAGTCAGTTGAAACTATGGTTGACAATATTGGAAAGGCTAACATTCTCTTCTTTGCAGGTGGATTCTCAGCTGCGGACGAGCCAGATGGTTCAGCCAAGTTTATTGTCAATATTCTGCTTAATGAAAAAGTGCGTGCAGCTATTGATAGCTTTATCGCTCGTGGTGGCTTGATTATCGGTATCTGTAATGGATTCCAAGCACTCGTCAAATCAGGTCTTCTTCCATACGGGAACTTTGAAGATGCCAATAGTACTAGCCCAACCCTCTTCTACAATGATGCCAACCAACACGTGGCCAAGATGGTGGAAACTCGGATTGCCAATACCAACTCGCCATGGTTGGATGGGGTGCAAGTTGGTGAGATTCATGCCATTCCTGTTTCACACGGTGAAGGGAAATTTGTTGTGACGGCTGAGGAATTCGCTGAACTCCGTGACAATGGACAAATTTTCAGCCAATATGTTGACTTTAACGGCAAACCAAGTATGGATTCTAAGTACAATCCAAATGGTTCTGTAAATGCTATAGAGGGAATTACTAGCAAGAATGGCCAAATCATCGGTAAGATGGGCCACTCAGAACGTTATGAGGACGGTCTTTTCCAAAATATCCCAGGCAATAAAGACCAGCACCTGTTTGCGTCGGCGGTTAAATACTTTACTGGAAAATAAGACTTGCAGATTTTCTAATAGATAGTATCAGTAATGTAAAAGTCATGTAAATCTAGCTCATGATGATTGCAAATGAAAATTAGGTATAAAAAATGACATACGAAGTAAAATCTCTTAATGAAGAATGCGGTGTTTTCGGTATCTGGGGACATCCAGATGCTGCTAAATTGACCTATTTTGGTCTCCACAGTCTTCAGCACCGTGGTCAGGAGGGGGCAGGAATCCTCTCCAATGATCAGGGACAATTGAAGCGCCATCGTGACATGGGTCTTCTATCAGAAGTCTTCAGAAATCCTGCTAACTTAGATAAATTGACGGGAACTGGTGCGATTGGGCATGTGCGTTACGCGACTGCTGGCGAAGCTTCTGTAGATAACATCCAGCCCTTCCTCTTCCGTTTTCACGATATGCAGTTTGGCTTGGCTCATAATGGGAACCTGACCAATGCGGCCTCTCTCAAGAAAGAATTGGAAGAACGAGGAGCGATTTTCAGCGCGACTTCGGACTCGGAAATCTTGGCTCATCTCATTCGTCGTAGTCACAATCCGAACTTGATGGGCAAAATCAAGGAAGCGCTCAGCCTTGTCAAAGGTGGCTTTGCTTATATCCTGCTGTTTGAGGACAAGTTGATTGCGGCTCTTGACCCAAATGGCTTCCGTCCGCTTTCTATCGGGAAAATGGCCAACGGAGCGGTGGTTGTTTCATCTGAAACCTGTGCTTTTGAGGTTATTGGTGCAGAGTGGATTCGTGATTTGAAGCCAGGTGAGATTGTGATCATTGATGACAAGGGAATCCAGTATGATAGCTATACGGATGATACTCAGCTCGCGATTTGTTCTATGGAGTATATCTATTTTGCCCGCCCTGATTCTAATATCCACGGTGTCAATGTCCATACGGCTCGCAAACGTATGGGTGCCCAATTGGCGCGTGAATTCAAGCATGAGGCGGATATTGTGGTCGGTGTGCCCAATTCTTCCCTTAGCGCAGCCATGGGATTTGCGGAAGAATCCGGTTTGCCAAATGAAATGGGACTTATCAAGAACCAATACACGCAACGTACCTTTATCCAGCCGACTCAAGAATTGCGGGAGCAAGGGGTGCGGATGAAACTGTCTGCTGTTTCTGGTGTTGTAAAAGGCAAGCGTGTGGTTATGATTGATGACTCTATTGTACGTGGAACAACCTCGCGTCGTATCGTTCAGCTCTTGAAAGAAGCTGGTGCGACTGAGGTTCACGTTGCCATTGGTAGTCCAGCGCTAGCTTATCCATGTTTCTACGGGATTGATATCCAGACCCGTCAGGAACTGATTGCGGCTAATCATACGGTCGAAGAAACTCGCCAAATCATTGGTGCGGACAGTCTGACTTATCTTTCTGTTGAGGGATTGATTGATTCGATTGGTATTGAAACAGATGCGCCAAATGGCGGTCTCTGTGTCGCTTACTTTGACGGTGACTACCCAACGCCTCTCTACGACTACGAAGAAGATTATCGTAGAAGTTTAGAAGAAAAGACCAGTTTTTACAAATAGATGACAGATTCTCCATTAAAGAAAAGGAAAAATAAAATGGCAAATAAAAATGCGTACGCTCAATCTGGTGTGGATGTTGAAGCGGGTTATGAAGTTGTTGAACGGATTAAAAAGCACGTGGCTCGTACGGAGCGTGCAGGTGTCATGGGAGCTCTTGGTGGCTTTGGTGGTATGTTTGACCTTTCAAAGACTGGGGTTAAAGAACCTGTCTTGATTTCAGGAACTGACGGTGTCGGAACCAAACTCATGCTGGCTATCAAGTACGACAAGCACGATACCATCGGTCAGGACTGTGTGGCCATGTGTGTCAATGATATCATCGCTGCAGGTGCGGAGCCCCTCTATTTCCTTGACTACGTAGCGACAGGGAAGAATGAACCAGCTAAGCTAGAACAAGTTGTCGCTGGTGTGGCAGAAGGTTGTGTGCAGGCAGGCGCTGCCCTCATTGGTGGGGAAACAGCTGAGATGCCTGGCATGTACGGCGAAGCTGACTATGACTTGGCAGGTTTTGCGGTCGGTGTGGCTGAAAAATCTCAAATCATTGACGGTTCAAAAGTGGCAGAGGGAGATGTTCTTCTCGGACTTGCTTCAAGTGGGATTCATTCCAATGGTTACTCTCTCGTCCGTCGTGTCTTTGCGGATTACACAGGTGAGGAAGTCCTGCCAGAATTGGAAGGCAAGCAACTCAAGGAAGTTCTTCTTGAGCCGACTCGTATCTATGTCAAGGCTGTTTTGCCACTCATCAAAGAAGAGTTGGTCAACGGCATTGCCCACATCACAGGTGGTGGCTTTATCGAAAATGTCCCTCGTATGTTTGCAGCTGACTTGGCTGCTGAGATTGAGGAAGACAAGATTCCAGTTTTACCGATTTTCAAAGCTCTTGAGAAATACGGTGAAATCAAACATAAAGAAATGTTTGAAATTTTCAATATGGGTGTGGGACTTATGCTAGCAGTTAGCCCTGAAAATGTAATTCGTGTCAAGGAATTGTTGGATGAACCAGTCTATGAAATTGGTCGCATCGTCAAGAAAGAAAACGAAAGTGTCATCATCAAATGAAAAGAATAGCGGTTTTTGCCTCTGGTAATGGCTCAAATTTTCAGGTGATTGCCGAAGAATTTCCAGTGGAGTTTGTCTTTTCAGACCATCGTGACGCCTATGTGCTCGAACGTGCAGACAAGCTTGGCGTTCTGTCCTATGCTTTTGAACTCAAGGAGTTTGAGAGCAAGGCAGACTACGAAGCAGCCCTTGTCGAACTCTTGGAAGAACACCAGATTGACTTAGTTTGCCTAGCAGGCTACATGAAAATCGTTGGGCCAACCTTATTGGCGGCTTATGAAGGTCGGATTATCAACATTCACCCAGCTTATTTGCCAGAATTTCCAGGAGCTCATGGGATTGAGGATGCTTGGAATGCTGGAGTTGCTGAGAGCGGCGTGACCATTCATTGGGTGGATTCAGGTGTGGATACAGGAAAGATTATCAAACAAGTGCGCGTGCCAAGGCTGGCTGATGATACGATTGACAGTTTTGAAGCTCGCATTCATGAGGCAGAGTACAAGTTGTATCCGGAAGTAGTGAAGGCTCTATTTACAGATTGACTTTTTGATGATTCATATGATATCTTTGATTCAAAATTGGAGTCAGTGATTGTTGAAGACGGCTTCAAACGGAGGTATTTGTAATGTTAGAATCTAAAAAAACAACTCGATATGTATTTTATGTCTATCTGATGTTATTAACTTGGGGAATCTTATTTAAGTTTGAGACCAATCCTGAATTTATAGCATTTTTCTTAGCTCCAAGGTACATCAATTGGATTCCATTTTCGGAACCATTAATAGTAGATGGAAAAATTGTTTTTGCTGAAATGTTATTTAATCTGATTTCCTTTATTCCATTAGGTGTTTGTTTCCCTCTGATAAAAACTAATTTATCTAGTTTAAGAATAGTCGGAACAGGTTTCTTGATTAGTTTATTGTTTGAGTGCTTACAGTATATTTTAGCAATAGGTATAACAGATATAACGGATTTGGCTTTAAATACGCTAGGTGTTTGTGTAGGCTTACTGATTTATCAAATTTTTATAAGAGTGTTCAAATCACAGACTAGAAAATGGGTCAATATCTTAGGTATGCTTAGCCTTGGTTTTGCTTATTTTATTTTACTGTTACTGCATTTAATTGGTGTTTAACTAATGATTAAAAAGGAGAATATAATGACTAAACGTGCCTTAATCAGCGTCTCAGACAAAGCGGGCATTGTTGAATTTGTCCAAGAACTTAAAAAACTTGGTTGGGAGATTATCTCGACAGGTGGAACCAAGGTTGCCCTTGATAATGCTGGGGTGAATCAGTCTGGTGTGACCATGCACTGGGTGGACTCAGGTGTGGATACAGGAAAGGTCATCAAACAAGTACGTGTACCACGATTAGCTGATGATACCATTGACAGCTTTGAAGATCGCATTCATGAAGCGGAATATCAGCTCTATCCAGAAGTTCTCGAGAGTTTAGGGGTAGGGAGAAGGTAAGAAGTAAATCAAGTTTTGATTGTGCAATATTGCTAGGAGAAAAAAATGATTGAGATGAAATTAGTAGATGAGAGCAGTTTTCAGGCAGTGTTGGATTTGAAAATATCTGAAGCTGATGAACGAGCACGTTTCGTAGCTCCAAATGTACGCTCTTTAGCTGACGCATGGCTCTATCGGGAAAATGAAGATGTGTTTCCGAGGGCAATCTATTGGGATAAGCAAGTGGTTGGCTTTCTCCTGCTGGAAATAGACGTGGATGAAGCGGAATACTTTATCTGGCGGATAATGATTGGTCAGCAGTACCAAGGAAGAGGTTATGGTCGAAAAGCCTTGGAAGTTCTAATCAAAGAGGCTCAGATGGATAGAGCTTGCAGTCATATTGTTGCAGATTATGTGGTTGGAAATGAAAAAATGAAGCACCTGTTGACTAGTTTGGGTTTTCAGGAAACAGGATTTATAGAAGAAAATAACGAAGTCGCTATGCGCTTGGACCTAAAGAAAGAAGAATAGAATGACGAAAAAAGCTTTAATCAGTGTCTCAGACAAAGTGGGCATTGTTGAATTTGCCCAAGAACTCAAAAAACTTGGTTGGGAGATTATCTCGACGGGTGGGACCAAGGTTGCCCTTGATAATGCTGGAGTGGACACCATTGCTATCGATGATGTGACTGGTTTTCCAGAAATGATGGATGGTCGTGTTAAGACCCTTCATCCAAATATACACGGTGGACTCCTCGCTCGTCGTGACTTGAATAGTCACCTGGAAGCGGCCAAAGACAATCAAATCGAGCTCATTGACCTTGTAGTGGTCAACCTTTATCCATTTAAGGAGACCATTCTCAAGCCAGACGTGACTTACGCTGATGCAGTGGAAAATATTGACATCGGTGGGCCATCTATGCTTCGTTCAGCAGCCAAAAACCACGCTAGCGTGACGGTTGTGGTAGACCCTGCTGACTATACAGTGGTTTTGGACGAGTTGTCAGCCAATGGTGAAACGACTTACGAAACGCGTCAACGTTTGGCAGCCAAAGTATTTCGTCACACAGCGGCTTATGACGCCTTGATTGCAGAGTATTTCACAGCTCAAGTCGGAGAAAGCAAACCTGAAAAGCTCACTTTGACCTATGACCTCAAACAAGCCATGCGTTACGGTGAGAACCCTCAACAAGACGCGGATTTCTACCAAAAAGCTTTGCCAACAGACTATTCGATTGCTTCAGCTAAACAGCTCAATGGGAAAGAATTGTCATTCAATAATATCCGTGACGCTGATGCGGCCATTCGTATTATCCGTGACTTCAAAGACCGTCCAACCGTTGTGGCTCTCAAACACATGAACCCATGTGGGATTGGTCAAGCTGATGATATCGAAACAGCTTGGGACTACGCTTATGAGTCTGACCCAGTTTCTATCTTTGGTGGGATTGTCGTTCTCAACCGTGAGGTGGATGCTGCGACAGCTGAGAAGATGCATGGCGTTTTCCTTGAAATCATCATCGCACCAAGCTATACGAATGAAGCGCTAGCTATTTTAACCAACAAAAAGAAAAACTTGCGTATCCTTGCCTTGCCATTTGACGCTCAAGAGGCTAGCGAAGTGGAAGCAGAATACACAGGCGTGGTTGGTGGACTTCTCGTGCAAAACCAAGACGTGGTCAAAGAAAGCCCAGCTGACTGGGAAGTGGTAACCAAACGCCAACCGACAGAGACAGAAGCGATAGCATTTGAGTTCGCTTGGAAAGCCATCAAGTATGTCAAATCCAACGGTATCATTGTGACTAACGACCACATGACACTTGGTGTTGGCCCAGGTCAAACCAACCGTGTGGCTTCTGTTCGTATTGCGATTGAACAAGCTAAAGATCGTCTTGACGGTTCTGTCCTTGCTTCGGATGCCTTCTTCCCATTCGCGGATAACGTGGAAGAAATCGCCAAAGCGGGAATTAAGGCTATCATCCAGCCAGGTGGATCGGTCCGTGATCAGGAATCCATCGAAGCTGCTGACAAATACGGCTTGACTATGGTCTTCACAGGAGTGAGACATTTTAGACATTAAGAACGTTAAAGGGAAGAAAGCAGTTTCTTTCCTTTTTTGCGTAAAAACGCGGAGTGAAACGAGATTAAAACGAACGTTTATGGTATAATGTTATTAAATAATTCGCAAAAGAGGTTATAAGATGAAGCTGTTAGTTGTCGGATCGGGTGGTCGTGAACATGCCATTGCTAAGAAGTTGCTTGAGTCAAAAGAGGTAGAAAAGGTTTTTGTTGCTCCTGGAAATGACGGTATGACTCTGGATGATCTGGAATTGGTGGACATCTCTATTTCCGAACATTTTAAATTGATTGACTTCGCAAAGGCCAACGATATTGCTTGGACCTTTATCGGTCCAGATGATGCCCTTGCTGCTGGTATCGTGGATGATTTTAACCAAGCTGGTCTCAAAGCCTTTGGTCCGACAAGATTGGCGGCAGAGCTGGAGTGGTCCAAGGATTTTGCCAAGGAAATCATGGTCAAATATGGCGTTCCGACAGCAACCTATGGTTCATTTTCAGATTTCGAGGAAGCCAAGGCCTATATCGAAAAGCAGGGTGCACCTATCGTAGTCAAGGCAGATGGTTTGGCCCTTGGAAAAGGTGTCGTTGTTGCTGAGACAGTCGAGCAAGCCATCGAAGCCACTCACGAGATGCTATTGGACAATAAATTTGGTGACTCAGGTGCGCGTGTGGTCATAGAGGAATTCCTCGAAGGGGAAGAATTCTCACTCTTTGCCTTTGTCAATGGTGATAAGTTCTACATCATGCCAACAGCTCAGGACCACAAACGTGCCTATGATGGCGATAAGGGGCCTAACACGGGCGGTATGGGTGCCTACGCACCAGTTCCACACTTGTCACAGAGTGTAGTTGATACAGCGGTTAAGACTATTGTCAAGCCAGTCCTTGAGGGCATGATTAAAGAAGGTCGCCCTTATCTGGGTGTCCTTTACGCAGGTCTTATCTTGACAGCTGATGGCCCTAAAGTCATCGAGTTCAACGCTCGCTTTGGAGATCCAGAAACGCAAATTATCCTGCCTCGATTAACCTCTGATTTTGCCAAAAATATCACGGATATTCTGGATGGCAAGGAAGCAAATATCACTTGGAAGGACAAGGGGGTGACTCTGGGTGTAGTTGTCGCATCCAACGGTTATCCGCTAGACTATGAAAAAGGTGTCAAGTTGTCAGCCAAGACAGAAGGGGACATCATCACCTACTATGCCGGGGCTAAGTTTTCGGAAAATAGCAGAGCACTGCTATCAAACGGAGGACGAGTTTATATGCTCGTCACCACAGCAGCCACCGTCAAAGAAGCCCAGGACACCATCTACCAAGAATTCGCCCAACAAAAAACAGAAGGCCTCTTCTACCGAACAGATATCGGAAGTAAAGCTATTCGATAAAGGTATAAGAAAAAAGCGATGCAGTCGTCAAGTACGTTAATAGTCGTTTGATTTGCGAGCGTTAGCGAGCTAATATAGAACAATCACCGCTGTTGTGCAAGAACGATTGAATGACAATACAATCGTTCAGGGAAATTGGAAGACCTTGGGCTTCCGATTTAGGCATGAGACACCTTTGGTGGCTGCTGCCGTCCCTCACAACTTAAGGTGATTGTTGAAAAAGAGGAAAAAGGAAAAGAAATGAAATCAGTAATTTCCATTATCATGGGCTCAAAATCCGACTGGGCAACCATGCAAAAAACCGCAGAAGTCCTAGATCGCTTTGGTGTAGCCTACGAAAAGAAAGTTGTTTCTGCACACCGTACACCAGACCTCATGTTTAAACATGCGGAGGAAGCACGTAGTCGCGGTATCAAGGTCATCATAGCGGGTGCTGGAGGCGCAGCCCATTTGCCAGGTATGGTCGCAGCTAAAACAACCCTTCCAGTCATTGGGGTGCCCGTCAAATCACGTGCCCTTAGTGGCGTGGACTCGCTCTATTCTATCGTTCAGATGCCGGGCGGTGTGCCTGTGGCGACAATGGCTATTGGTGAAGCTGGTGCGACAAATGCGGCTCTCTTTGCCCTCCGTCTCCTCTCAGTAGAGGACCAAGCTATTGCGACAGCTTTGGCAGATTTTGCAGAAGAACAAGGAAAAATCGCAGAGGAGTCGACGAATGAGCTCATCTAAAACAATCGGCATTATCGGTGGTGGTCAACTGGGTCAGATGATGGCCATTTCTGCTATCTATATGGGTCACAAGGTTATCGCGCTGGATCCTGCGGCGGATTGCCCGGCCTCTCGCGTTGCGGAAATCATCGTGGCTCCTTATGACGATGTGGATGCCCTTCGTCAGCTGGCGGACCGCTGTGATGTTCTCACTTATGAATTTGAAAATGTCGATGCCGACGGTTTGGATGCTGTTATCAAGGATGGACAACTCCCTCAAGGAACCGATCTACTTCGCATCTCCCAAAACCGGATTTTTGAAAAGGACTTCCTTTCTAACAAGGCTCAAGTAACGGTGGCTCCTTACAAGGTTGTAAATTCTAGTCAAGACTTGGCGGAGATTGACCTGTCCAAAAACTATGTCCTCAAGACTGCGACTGGTGGCTATGACGGGCATGGGCAAAAGGTCATTCGCTCAGAAGCAGACTTGGAAGAAGCCTATGAACTAGCAGACTCAGCAGATTGTGTCTTGGAAGAATTTGTCAATTTTGACCTTGAAATTTCTGTCATCGTGTCAGGAAATGGCAAGGACGTGACGGTTTTCCCAGTTCAGGAAAATATCCACCGTAACAACATCCTGTCAAAAACCATCGTGCCAGCTCGCATTTCAGAAAGTCTAGCTGAAAAAGCCAAAGCCATGGCTGTACGTATCGCAGAACAGCTGAGTCTCTCTGGAACTCTCTGCGTAGAAATGTTTGCGACAGCTGATGATATCATCGTCAATGAAATCGCTCCACGACCACACAACTCTGGGCATTATTCAATTGAAGCCTGCGACTTCTCACAATTTGACACCCATATCTTGGGTGTTCTGGGAGCACCATTGCCAGCTATTCACCTACATGCCCTAGCTGTCATGCTCAACGTTCTCGGACAGCATGTCGAGGCTGCTGAAACATACGTCACAGAAAATCCAAGCGCCCACCTCCACATGTATGGTAAAATAGAAGCGAAGCACAACCGCAAGATGGGACATGTCACTTTGTTTAGTGATGTGCCGGATGGTGTGGAAGAGTTTGGGGAAGGAATTGATTTTTAGGTGATGTCTATGATTCAAATCATCGTAAATGCATTTATTGAAAAGGATAAGACTGGAGCAGTCGTCGAAGTCTTGTTTGCTAGTAGTGACAACGAAAAGGTGAAGGCCAAATATGAGGAGCTAGTTGTTCAATATCCTGAAAACTATTTAGCAATTTATGATTTACCATTGGATACTGATCTCAATGAATTACCACACTATCCATCTGTGTTTATTGGAAAAGAGGAGTTTGAAGGAAATGAGAAAGAAATATGACTTTTAAATTAGTTGATTCTTATGACGAAATTAAAGCGGGTGATGATGGATATTATCTAATTCATAGTAACTGGGATGACTGGTTTAAATACGAAACCACTTATTCTTTTTATATTAAGGAAAATATGTCTATAATAAACATTGGCTCACTGAAGATAGGCGAGATGACGATGCTAGGAAGGGTTCCACGCTTACCTTCAGAATTTGAAAACTTACCAGATGACTTCTTCTCATTAGTTACAGATGAAAGCTTTTATTATGAAATTGATAGAATAGCTAAGGAACAGAGAGAATATATTTTAACTTCTTTAAGGGATGTTGCATTCAATAAAGCTTTGTATGAAAAAGTAAAGGATACAGATGTTTTTCAGGTTTCTTTAACTAGAGGTATATTAAGTTCAACAATTGAAAATAAATATTTTCGTTTAGCTGAAGGGAATACGAAGCTATCAGACTATGATTTCTCGTTTAGAATGACAGAAAGTTGTTCATTGGATTTTAGAGTGAATCCTCAAAAATTTCCAGCTTCAAATATACATGCAATTATTGGGAGAAACGGAGTTGGGAAATCTTATCTATTAACAGAGATGGTCGACAGTGCAATAAACAAAGATGAGCGATTTTCATTTAATACAGAGTATCAAGATAATTTTTTTTCAAACATAATCTCAGTAAACTTTAGTAATTTTGAAAATAAAAAATTATTTGAAGAGAGTGAAGATAGAAGCAATGGTTATTTATATTATCATTTATCAAATAAAACTGAAGCTAAAAAACCAGAAAAATGTAATTTTTTAAGGGAACAAGATGGAGAAATCATTAACTATGTTCCTGAGGGATGGAATGCGGTATTTATTGAAAGTTTAAGGTTAACATTGAGAAAAAAACCTAAACTTTGGAGAGATTGTATAAACATATTGTATAGCGATCCTATCTTTAGCCAAACAAATGTTCATCTACTTTCTGATACTTTTCAGACTTACTCAGATCTTCGTAAGTTTAATATGGAATCATATAAAATATTTAGTAGTTTAAGTTCAGGGCATAAGATTGTATTACTTACAATTACAAAGTTAGTAGAACTAGCATTTGAAAAGACATTAGTTATTCTAGATGAACCTGAATTACATCTACATCCCCCATTGTTAAGTAGTTTTATAAGGAGTCTATCTCATCTACTTATAAAGAGAAATGGAGTTGCGATTTTGGCTACACACTCGCCAGTAATTCTTCAAGAGGTACAAAAAGATTGTGTTTATAAACTAACGAGAGATGTTAAATCTGATGCGATGGATGCTCATAGACCAGATATTGAGACGTTTGCTCAAGATATTGGTAGTTTAACTTTTGAAGTTTTTAATTTAGAAGCGAAAGAATCAGGATTTAATACGCTTATTAATCAAATTGCGAGAGAGGGGCTTGATTTTGAAGAGTCTTTAAGCAGATTTGATAATAAAATGGGGTCTTTAGGATATAAATTATTATTGTCGAAAATTTTAGAGAGAGAGTTAGGTGATGGACCTGATGCGTAAATTAGAGATTCCATATCTGACACTGGATGATATTTTTTATGACTTAACTCATGGTATTCAAAAGAAGAAATTGATTAATGGTGAGGAAGTAGATTATTTTAATCTATTTGAATTATGTAAAGATAGAATAGTTATATTCGAAGAATTTTATCGTTCTTTAGCATCTACAGGTGAATTGTATTTATTAAAAGAGGAACAATGTATAGTTTCAAGAGATGTGGGCTTTGAAGAGATGAAATATCTTTATGAGGAAAGATTACGTAAAAAGTTCAATGATAGTTTATATACATGGTTAAAAACAAACGATAAAAGAAATTTTCATAAGTGTTCATACTGTGAACAGGGAGACGTTAGTGAGCTAGATCATCTTTTACCCCAATCAAAGTTTCCTATCTTTGCAGTAACACCAATAAATCTAATACCATCTTGCCATGAATGTAATCTTAATAAATTGGATGACGATAGTATGTTGATAAATCCGTATTTTGAAGATACTACTAATGAACACTGGTTGATTTGCAGTATTATCAGCCACTCTGGCATTTGTATAGCTCAATACAGATTAGATTTTTCGAATACTCAATATACTCCAGAAATGAAACAAAGTATTCGAAATATTTATGAAAATGGGAAAAATAGTATTATGAAGCGCTATTCAATCTGGGGAAATAATAAGTTAGCTGATAAAATTACAATATGGAAAGAGATTTTTAGAAATAATGGTTCAAAAGAACTAATAAAAATGTTAAAATCAGAAAACTCATCGAGAAAAACAAGCTCTAAAAATTCTTATGAATCCTCTCTTTATGAAGGAATGATTAAATTTATTGATTTAGGTGGAAGCATTTAAATATGAAATTATTTATAGAAAGGAAGAATAGCCTCGTTTTCGTTTAACTGAATACGGACTTCCTTGAACTGAAACTTTAAACAAAAGAAAGGAAAAATGAACAACATGATCAACCGTTACTCTCGCCCTGAGATGGCGAACATTTGGAGTGAAGAAAACAAATACCGTGCTTGGCTTGAGGTGGAAATCTTGGCTGACGAGGCATGGGCTGAGTTGGGGGAAATCCCTAAGGAAGATGTGGCTTTGATTCGCGAAAAAGCGGACTTTGACATCGACCGTATTTTGGAGATTGAGCAGGAGACGCGTCACGATGTGGTGGCTTTCACACGTGCGGTTTCTGAAACACTTGGTGAAGAGCGTAAGTGGGTTCACTATGGTTTGACTTCTACCGACGTAGTAGATACGGCCTACGGTTACCTCTACAAGCAGGCCAACGACATCATCCGTCGTGACCTTGAAAACTTCACCAACATCATCGCTGATAAGGCTAAGGAGCACAAGTTTACCATCATGATGGGTCGTACCCACGGGGTACACGCTGAGCCGACAACTTTCGGTCTTAAATTGGCAACTTGGTACAGCGAAATGAAGCGCAATATCGAGCGTTTCGAGCATGCGGCTGCTGGTGTGGAAGCTGGTAAGATTTCTGGTGCGGTTGGAAACTTTGCCAATATCCCGCCATTCGTTGAGCAATACGTCTGCGACAAGCTTGGTATCCGTGCTCAAGAAATCTCAACACAGGTTCTTCCTCGTGACCTTCACGCTGAGTACTTTGCAGTTCTTGCCAGCATCGCGACTTCTATTGAGCGCATGGCGACTGAGATTCGCGGTTTGCAAAAGTCTGAACAACGCGAAGTAGAAGAATTCTTTGCTAAAGGGCAAAAAGGTTCATCTGCAATGCCTCACAAACGCAACCCTATCGGTTCTGAGAACATGACAGGCCTTGCGCGTGTTATCCGTGGTCACATGATTACAGCCTATGAAAACGTTGCTCTCTGGCACGAACGTGATATCTCTCACTCATCAGCTGAGCGCATCATCACACCAGATACAACTATCTTGATTGACTACATGCTCAACCGCTTTGGAAATATTGTCAAGAATTTGACAGTCTTCCCAGAAAACATGATTCGCAATATGAACTCTACGTTTGGTCTGATCTTTAGCCAACGTGCTATGTTGACCTTGATTGAAAAAGGCATGACTCGTGAGCAAGCCTATGATTTGGTGCAACCAAAAACAGCCTACTCTTGGGACAATCAAGTAGACTTTAAACCACTTCTTGAGGCAGATCCAGAAGTGACATCACGCCTCACACAAGAAGAAATCGATGAAATCTTCAACCCTCTTTATTACACTAAACGAGTGGATGATATCTTTGAACGTCTTGGTTTAGGATAATTAGAATAAAAATCGAATTTCTATTACTCTATTTATAGGAGTAGTAGAACTTCGATTTTTCTTTTTTATTAAAGCTATTTTTATAAAAAGATTCCCTATATTTTAGTAAAATTTAAACAAATTTAGTCTATCTTAATTAACATATAGAAAATATACTTTTAATGTCATATAATAAACATAGAAAAAGCCCAAGCGCTTAGGCTTAGGCTTTCTTCTTAGTGATCACGGTCACATGAAATGAATTTGATTTTGTAGTAATCCGCTCGTTTATATGTTTCGCTGTAAGCGAGAACTTGACCAGTAGACTCTAGTTTAGTAGTCTTGGTTTGTAAAACGGTTGGGAATTGTTCATCGACTCCGAGGACCGAAGCCGCATGTTCTGGAGTTGGAAATGCTATTTCATTGATTTCTTCAAAATGTTCATCATTCATGTGAATGTGGTAATCCAATTTGAAACGGTTATAGATAGAGCTATAATATTCAAGATTTGGATAATTTGCGTTGATGTATTGTTCTGGAATGTAAGATGTATGGTAGATGTAGACAACACCACCTGTTTCGCGTATGCGTTCAATCTTGTAGTAGAACTGATCTCCGCGTAGTCCAAGTTTTTCTAAGTAGCTTAGTTTGTTTCCACGCTCAATAGAAAGGACGGTAACTTTATCATCTTTAGTTTCAAAAACTTCTACATCTGAAAACTCTACGAGTTTGTGTTTGCGTGCGCGTGAAACGAATGTACCCTTTCCTTGTTGGCGGACAATATAGCCATCCTTGGCAAGGTCGTTTAAGGCGCGAACAACTGTGATAGAACTTACATCATACATTGCAATCAATTCAGCTTCAGTGTAGAATTTATCTCCACTGGCAAATTGACCAGAAATGATTTTGTTCTTTAACTCATCTTTAATATATTGATACTTTGGAATTGCCATATTTTCACCTCGATTTTCCTTCTCCGTTAAAGATTTTACCATAAAACTGGAAAGAATAGTAGCCTTTTGAATAAAAAAATTAGAATAATAGGCTATAAGGTTAATTTACATAGGAATAAATAGAAAAACATACATTTTTATACATGGTACTAAAATGTTGTTATGACTATAGATTACAAGATTTTTATAAATTTTTTGTGTAAAATTTAGTGAAAAATGAAAAAAATTGTGAAAACCTATTGACAAATGCAAGATATTGAGATATATTTACTATATCAACAAATGAAAGCGTAAACTTTAATTGTCAGAAGGTAAGAATATGACACGATTTGAGATACGAGATGATTTTTATCTCGATGGAAAATCATTTAAGATTTTATCTGGCGCCATTCATTATTTTAGGGTTCCTCCAGAAGATTGGTATCATTCGCTCTATAACTTGAAGGCTCTTGGTTTTAATACAGTAGAAACTTATGTAGCTTGGAATTTACATGAGCCTCGTGAGGGTGAGTTTCACTTTGAAGGAGCTCTGGATTTGGAGCGATTTCTTCAGACAGCACAAGATTTGGGTCTCTACGCTATCGTTCGTCCCTCTCCCTTCATCTGTGCGGAGTGGGAATTCGGTGGCTTACCAGCTTGGCTTTTAACCAAAGATATGAGGCTTCGTTCCTCAGATCCTGCTTATATTGATGCTGTCGGTCGCTACTATGACCAGCTCTTGTCACGGTTGGTGCCACATTTGTTGGACAATGGTGGCAATATCCTCATTATGCAGGTTGAAAATGAGTATGGTTCTTATGGAGAAGATAAGGCTTATCTGAGAGCAATTCGACAGTTGATGGAAGAGCGTGGCGTAACCTGTCCCCTCTTTACATCAGATGGTCCATGGCGAGCTACTCTGAAAGCTGGAACTTTGATCGAAGATGACCTCTTTGTAACAGGAAACTTTGGTTCTAAAGCTCCGTACAACTTTTCACAGATGCAGGAATTCTTTGATGAACATGGCAAGAAATGGCCGCTCATGTGTATGGAGTTCTGGGATGGCTGGTTCAATCGTTGGAAAGAACCGATTATCACACGGGATCCCAAAGAATTGGCAGATGCAGTTCGAGAAGTTTTGGAACAAGGCTCTATCAATCTTTACATGTTCCACGGTGGTACAAACTTTGGTTTCATGAATGGTTGCTCAGCTCGAGGGACTTTGGACCTGCCACAAGTTACATCTTATGATTACGATGCCCTTCTGGATGAAGAAGGAAATCCAACTGCCAAATATTTGGCAGTCAAGAAGATGATGGCGACACATTTTCCAGAGTATCCGCAGTTGGAACCACTCTACAAAGAGAGTATGGAGTTGGATGCCATTCCACTAGTAGAAAAAGTTTCCTTGTTTGAAACCTTAGATAGCTTGTCTAGTCCGATAGAAAGCCTCTATCCTAAAAAGATGGAGGAGTTGGGACAAAGCTATGGCTATCTACTCTATCGAACAGAAACAAACTGGGATGCAGAAGAAGAAAGACTTCGTATCATTGACGGTCGAGATAGAGCTCAGCTTTATGTCGATGGTCAGTGGGTCGAAACCCAATATCAGACAGAGATTGGGGAAGATATTTTTTATCAAGGTAAAAAGAAAGCGCTATCTAGGTTAGATATCTTGGTAGAAAATATGGGGCGTGTCAACTATGGACACAAGTTCTTAGCGGATACGCAACGTAAGGGAATTCGGACAGGGGTTTGTAAGGATTTACACTTCTTACTAAACTGGAAACACTATCCACTCCCACTAGACAATCCTGAGAAAATTGATTTTTCAAAAGGATGGGCAGAAGGACAACCAGCCTTTTATGCTTATGATTTTACAATCGAAGCGCCAAAAGATACTTACCTAGACTTGTCTGAGTTTGGTAAGGGAGTTGCCTTTGTCAATGGGCAGAATCTAGGACGTTTTTGGAACGTCGGCCCAACCCTCTCGCTTTATATCCCTCATAGCTATCTTAAGGAAGGTGCCAACCGCATCATTATCTTTGAGACAGAGGGCCAATATAAAGAAGAGATTCATTTAACTCGTAAACCTACACTAAAACACATAAAGGGGGAAAACTTATGACAATTGTAGGATGCCGTATCGATGGACGTTTGATCCACGGACAAGTAGCCAATCTTTGGGCTGGAAAACTAAATGTTTCACGTATTATGGTTGTAGATGACGAAGTTGTCAACAACGACGTTGAAAAGAGTGGTTTGAAACTAGCGACACCACCAGGTGTAAAATTGAGTATTTTGCCAATTGAGAAAGCGGCAGCCAATATTCTTGCTGGAAAATACGATAGCCAACGTCTCTTTATCGTGGCTCGTAAACCAGACCGCTTCCTTGGCTTGGTCGAAGCAGGTGTACCACTGGAAACCCTCAATGTTGGGAATATGTCTCAAACACCAGAAACTCGTGCCATCACACGTTCTATCAACGTAGTGGATAAGGATGTGGAAGATTTCCACAAACTGGCAGAAAAAGGTGTTAAACTTACTGCTCAAATGGTTCCAAATGATCCAATTTCAGACTTTTTGAGCTTATTAAAATAGGAAAAAATTTTTAGGAGGTCATTGTTATGATACAATGGTGGCAAATTTTACTTCTCACTTTGTACTCAGCTTATCAAATCTGTGATGAGTTGACGATCGTTTCATCTGCAGGTTCCCCTGTATTTGCTGGTTTTATTACTGGTTTAATCATGGGAGATGTGACTACTGGTCTACTTATCGGTGGTAACTTGCAACTGTTCGTTCTTGGGGTTGGTACCTTCGGTGGTGCTTCTCGTATCGACGCAACTTCTGGTGCGGTTCTTGCGACAGCCTTCTCTGTTTCACAAGGAATTGATGCATCACTGGCGATTACAACAATCGCTGTGCCAGTAGCAGCTCTCTTGACTTACTTCGACGTTCTTGGACGTATGACAACTACTTTCTTCGCTCACCGTGTGGATGCTGCAATCGAACGCTTTGACTATAAAGGTATTGAACGCAACTACTTGCTTGGTGCGATTCCTTGGGCTCTATCTCGTGCCCTTCCAGTCTTCTTTGCCCTTGCTTTTGGTGGTGCCTTCGTACAATCAGTGGTAGACTTCGTTGAAGCCTACAAATGGGTTGCAGATGGCTTGACACTTGCAGGACGTATGCTTCCAGGTCTTGGATTTGCAATCTTGCTTCGTTACCTTCCAGTTAAACGTAACCTTCACTACCTTGCTATGGGATTTGGTTTGACAGCTATGTTGACTGTTCTTTACTCATATGTAACAGGTCTTGGTGGCGCTGTTGCAGGTATTATCGGTACTCTACCTAAAGATGTTGCTGAAAAAATTGGTTTCGTGAACAACTTCAAAGGATTGTCTATGATTGGTATCTCTATCGTAGGTATCTTCCTAGCAGTGCTTCACTTCAAAAATAGCCAAAAAGTAGCTGTAGCAGCACCTTCTACACCATCAGAAAGTGGGGAAATCGAAGATGACGAATTCTAATTACAAACTTACAAAAGAAGATTTTAATCAAATCAACAAACGTAGCTTGTTTACTTTCCAATTGGGTTGGAACTACGAACGTATGCAAGCTTCTGGTTACCTTTACATGATCTTGCCTCAGTTGCGTAAAATGTATGGGGATGGCACTCCTGAATTGAAAGAAATGATGAAAGTTCATACTCAATTCTTCAATACTTCACCATTCTTCCACACAATCATCGCTGGTTTTGACCTTGCCATGGAAGAAAAAGATGGTGTAGGTTCAAAAGATGCCGTTAACGGTATCAAGACAGGTTTGATGGGACCATTCGCTCCTCTTGGGGATACTATCTTTGGTTCACTTGTACCTGCTATCATGGGATCTATCGCAGCAACTATGGCGATCGCTGGCCAACCATGGGGTATCTTCCTTTGGATCGCAGTTGCAGTAGCTTATGACATCTTCCGTTGGAAACAGTTGGAATTTGCATACAAAGAAGGGGTTAACCTTATCAACAACATGCAAAGTACCTTGACAGCTTTGATTGATGCTGCATCTGTACTTGGTGTCTTCATGATGGGTGCTCTTGTAGCAACAATGATTAACTTTGAAGTTTCTTATAAATTGCCAATCGGTGAAAAAATGATTGACTTCCAAGACATCTTGAACTCAATCTTCCCACGCTTGCTTCCAGCAATCTTTACTGCCTTTATCTTCTGGTTGCTTGGTAAGAAAGGTATGAACTCTACAAAAGCTATCTTGATTATTATCGTACTTGCTTTGGTTCTTTCTGCCCTTGGTCACTTTGCACTTGGAATGTAATTTTTATGGCTAAATCATTAATTTTGGTGAGTCATGGTCGCTTCTGTGAAGAACTTAAAGGTAGCACTGAAATGATCATGGGTCCACAGGACAACATTCATGCAGTGGCTCTTCTTCCAGAAGATGGCCCAGAAGAATTTACTGCAAAATTTGAAGCTGCTATTGAAAGTTTGGATGATTTCCTAGTCTTTGCGGATCTTCTCGGTGGAACACCATGTAACGTGGTGAGTCGCTTGATCATGGAAGGTCGCGACATCGAACTTTACGCAGGGATGAATCTGCCAATGGTGATTGAATTTATCAATGCGAGCCTTACAGGTGCAGATGCGGACTATAAAAATCGTGCTGCAGAAAGCATTGTGAAAGTTAATGACCTGTTAGCAGGCTTTGATGATGACGAAGATGAATAATACTCTTCGAAAATCAAATTCAAACTATGTCAACGTCGCCTTGCCGTATATATGTTACTGACTTCGTCAGTTCTATCTACAACCTCAAAACGGTGTTTTGAGCAGCCTGCGGCTAGTTTCCTAGTTTGCTCTTTGATTTTCATTGAGTATACGATGTGACAACGTGAAAATCGTTAGAGCATTTTATATAGAATATACATGGGAATGGGGCTTACTCCCATTCCCATATTTGATAGAAAAAGAGGAACTAAATGCTACATTATACAAAAGAAGATTTGATCGAATTGGGTGCAGAAATCACTACACGTGAAATCTACCAACAGCCTGATGTATGGAAAGAAGCTTTTGAATCTTATCAAGCAAAGCGTGAAGAAATTGCAGCCTTTCTACAAGGAATTGCTGATAAACATGACTATATCAAGGTTATCTTGACAGGTGCTGGGACTTCTGCTTATGTGGGAGATACCTTGGTACCTTACTTTAAGGAAGTCTATGACGAACGCAAATGGAATTTCAATGCCATTGCGACCACAGATATCGTTGCCAATCCAGAAACTTATTTGAAAAAAGATGTGGCAACTGTCCTAGTATCTTTTGCTCGTAGTGGTAACTCGCCTGAAAGTGTGGCGACTGTTGATTTGGCCAAATCCTTGGTGGATGAGCTTTATCAAGTGACGATTACTTGTGCAGCGGATGGTGAGTTGGCTCTTCAAGCCCATGGCGATGACCGCAATCTTTTGCTTTTGCAACCAGCAGCCTCTAATGATGCTGGCTTTGCCATGACTTCAAGCTTTACGTCTATGATGTTGACAGCTCTCTTGGTCTTTGATCCTACAGAATTTGCTGTGAAAGCTGAACGTTTTGAAGTTGTATCTAGTCTTGCCCGTAAAGTTCTAGACAATGCAGAAGATGTCAAAGAGCTTGTTGACCTAGACTTTAACCGTGTTATCTACCTTGGCGCAGGTCCTTTCTTCGGTCTTGCTCATGAAGCTCAGCTCAAGATTTTGGAATTAACAGCTGGTCAAGTTGCGACCATGTATGAAAGCCCAGTTGGCTTCCGTCACGGTCCAAAATCTCTTATCAACGAAGATACGGTTGTTTTGGTCTTTGGTACAACGACAGACTACACTCGTAAGTACGACTTGGACTTGGTTCGTGAAGTTGCTGGTGACCAGATTGCTCGTCGTGTTGTGCTTTTGAGTGATCAAGCCTTTGGTCTTGAAAATGTTAAAGAAGTGGCCCTTGGTTGTGGCGGTGTCTTAAATGATATTTACCGTGTCTTCCCTTACATCGTTTATGCCCAACTCTTTGCCCTATTGACTTCACTCAAGGTAGAAAATAAACCAGATACACCGTCTCCTACAGGTACAGTAAACCGTGTGGTACAAGGCGTGATCATCCACGAATATCAAAAGTAATACTCTTCGAAAATCAAATTCAAACCATGTCAGCTTCGCCTTGCCGTAGGTATATGTTACTGACTTCGTCAGTCTTATCCGGCAACCTCAAAACAGTGTTTTGAGCTGACTTCGTCAGTTATATCTACAATCTCAAAGCAATGCTTTGAGCAGCCTGCGGCTAGCTTCCTAGTTTGCTCTTTGATTTTCATTGAGTATAAGGTAGTGTTTATGAATTCTTGACAAGAGGATTTGTAAATTATCAGATAAACCATAGATTGTCAGTAGGCTTTCTATGGTTTGTTTGCTTGAGAGAAATAGTAAAAGGAGAAGAGAATGAAAGCATACACAGAGCGTGTATTTGGAAATGTTGGGGGCAAGGATGTCTTGGCCTATCGTTTTGAGACGGACGGTGGCTACCAGCTTGAGGTTATGACTTATGGTGCGACCATTTTGCGTTATGTCACACCTGACAAGGCTGGAAATTTTGCCAATGTTATTTTGGGATTTGATGACTTTGATAGCTATGTAGGCAATAGTCCTAAACATGGAGCTAGTGTGGGTCCTGTGGCAGGCCGTATTGCAGGTGCGACTTTTGAGCTTAATGGCAAGACTTATGATCTTGAAGTCAACAATGCTAGCAACTGTAACCACAGTGGTTCAACTGGTTGGGATTCGAGCTTGTTTGAACCAGTTGAAGTGAGCGACCATGGCCTGACCCTCTACACAGAGCGTACAGATGGGACAGGAGGATTCCCTGGTAGCCTCAAGATTTGGATCAGTTATTACTTAGAAGAAACTGGTGCCTATGAAATCAGCTACAAGGTAACGACCGATCAGGATACGCTGGTCAATCCAACCAACCACAGCTATTTCAACTTGTCTGGTGATTTCACACAGACAATTGACCGCCATGTCTTCCAGCTAAATACTGAGGGCATTTATCCAATCGCTCCTGATGGTGTTCCAGCTAAAACCCCAGATGATAACCGTGATGTGGTCAAACACATCTACAATGGAGCTTTGTTGAAGGATATCTTTGCAGAGGAAGATGAGCAAATTCAGCTAGTGTCTGGTTTAGACCACCCTTTTGCCCTTCCTGCAGGTCATGACAATGCTGGTTTCCTTTATGACCAAAACTCAGGTCGATTCCTGCTTTTCAAGACAGAGGCACCTTGCTTTGTGGTCTACACAGCAAACTTTGTGGATGAAAGTGTCATCATAGGAGGTCAGCCAATGGTACAGCACAATGGGATTGCTCTTGAAGCTCAAGCTTTACCAGATGCCATTCACAGTGACCTTAAAGACCAAGTCATTCTCAAAGCCGGTCAAACCTTCACAAGTAAAATACGTTATGAACTTGTTGTGAAATAAAGGATGAAGATTCTACTTTTAGGGGTGAGTTTTATTTGCCTCATGATATTAGTAGAAATGGGCAAATAGTAGGGGAATATGATATAATCTAATAGTGGAAATACCTGTCCTATCTAGAGGATAAAAGGAGAAAAAGATGAAGAAAATTGTATTTGCTAGCGCCTTGGCTTTGACTTTGGCTGGAGCAGTTTTGACAAATGATGTTTTTGCGAATGACAGATTGGTGGCAACACAATCTGCTGATGGTAAAAAAGAAAATGTCTTGAGTTCAGAAGTGCTTAACCCTGCTAGTGGCAATGTTTTGGTTGGATTAAAAGGAGAATTTTTGACTCCAAACCAACAAGCTATCTTAGATGCCGTCAACGCTATCCGTAAAGAGGCAGCTGACGAAGGTTTGGTAGATAAGTATGTCCCTATCAAATGGTCGACTGACCTAGAAAAGGCAGCTTTTGCCAGAGCTGCAGAAGCTTCTGTAACCATGGACCATACTCGTCTTTCTGGTAAAGAAATTTGGAGTGCTTTCCCATCTGGAAACAGTGTACTTGGAGAAAACTTGGGTTGGAACCATGATGGTTTCCTAAAAGCTCTTGAACAATGGCGTGCTGAAAAAGCAGACTACGTGAAGAAAAAATCAGGTGGTTCAACAAATGGTGGATCTGGTCATTATCAAACTTTGATTAGCCCTAAATTTACACATATGGGGATGGCTGCCTTTAAAAATCCAAATAACCCATATAATGCTGTAACGATTGCTCAGACTTTTGGTGATGCTGCCACTTCAGAAGAATTGGTAGGCAGTTACGGTCCTGCTATTCAATATGCAGAAGTGACTTCATCTAATTTGTCAACAGTTAAAAATAAAGCAGTCGTAGTTGAAAAAGCGCTGAAAGAATTTAGAACTTCTAGTTCAGACCAATCTGGTTGGGTGAAAACAGATGGAAAATGGTATTTCTATGAGTCTGGTGATCTGAAAACAGGCTGGGTGAAAACAGGTGGTAAATGGTACTACTTGGATGACCTAGGTGTCATGCAGACTGGATTTGTAAAAGTAGATGGTAGCTGGTATTACTTGAGTAGCTCAGGTGCTATGTTTACAGGTTGGGGTACAGACGGAAATAGATGGTTCTACTTTGATGGCTCAGGAGCTATGAAGACAGGCTGGCTCAAAGAAAATGGAGTCTGGTACTACCTTGATGAATCTGGTATTATGAAGACAGGTTGGTTTAAAGTTGGCCAATACTGGTACTATGCATATGGCTCTGGAGCTTTGGCAGTCAGCACAACAACACCAGACGGTTATAAAGTAAATGGAAATGGTGAATGGGTAAACTAGAAGCAAAAGGGTTGCTTTCACAACTTTAGATAACTTATATTTGTTACTATAATTTTAAAGATGGAGAGGAGAAATACTGCTTCTCTTCATTTTTATGGCTCTTTGTCAACTGTAGTGGGTTGAGAAAAGCTAAGATCTGAGTCTGAGACAAAATAGTTCTCAGCCACAAAAAAGCTAGAGATTTCCAATTGCGGAACTCTAGCTTTTTAATTTTGAGTCGTTCTCTTATTGTATTTTAGGAGGTTATCGGTCATAAGTACCAATCCCATGTCAATTCTCATTTGACGCTTCCCTCTCAGATTACATCTCTTGTAACCCAAACAAGCCTTTATCTGCCCAAAGACAGGTTCCACATCAATCTTGCGTTGAGCGAAAATCTGTCTACCTTGGGGAGATAAAAGTGCCTGGCATTCTTTCGTTTTTAAGTGCTGATAGCGTTCGTTCATATACAGTCCCTTTTGAGGGGCTGATTCAGGTTCATCAGCGTAGTAAACCTCGATTTCCTGTTGAAAGTCCGTCTGTGTTTTCTGATGTTTGATATAGTGAAAACGATAGTACCACTCTTCAGGATGTGTATAGCTATCCTCCTTGTCATTATAATGCCAATTCGCTAAGTTTCTAGCTGACTGTTTATACCCTCTCTTCTGTTCCTTATCAAACATGGCATATTTAATCAGATGGTTTACCTGCTTTTCATCTAAACGAAGGAGGTTCTCTTCACTTCCATATCCAGCATCTGCGACAACTGTCTGTACGTCATGTGGATAGGTTTCAAGGAATGGCAGAAGAGTCTTGGTGTCTGTCGGATTTGAGAAGACATCATAGTGAAGAACAAATTGGTTTTCAGTAGCGATTTGAAGATTATAAGCAGCCTTGAGTTAACCATTTTTCATATGATCTTCCTTCATCCGCATAAAAGTGGCATCTGGATCGGTTTTGGAAAAACTGTTATGCCCTTCAAATGTCTCCTGATAGTTCTCATATTTTTCAGCACGTACTGAAAAATCCTCCTTGACTTGACGCAAGACTTTCTTGAGTTTACGACGTTGGGTTTTACGTTCATCCTTTCCTGTAACGGGTGTCTCCTCAATGTCCTAGTTCAATTTTTTCAATTCTTCTTCAAGGACTTGAGCGAATTCAAGCAACTACTCTGAGGAGATAGGCTCTTGTGTATCCAGTTCGATAGCTTGATGGATAAGAGGAGTGATTTCTTCTTGAAAATAGATCTGTAGCTGTTCTTGAAGTTTGACGGAAAACTTGTCCGTTGCTTTTTTCCACACGAAACTATACTTGTTGGCATTGGCTTCAATCTTAGTCCCGTCAATAAACAGACAATCTAAAGTCACTAACTCTTCCATTTTTAAACGAAGATTGATGTCAATGAAAAGATTACGAATGAGTTCTTCCATCCCTTCAGCGACACGAAACCGATTGATGGTGCCGTAGCTGACAACCAACTGTCCTGTTAGGTACTGCATAGCCAGATTTTCAACCAGCATTTTTTAAATTTTTCGTCCAGAGAAAATCCCTTGTGAATAGGCAAATAGCAGAGTAGCTAAAAGCATCTTAGGATGATAAGATGGGCGACCAAATTCATGATAGAAGTCATGAAAGTGATGATCCTCCAAGCTATTCACCACCTTTTCAATAGTAAAAACGAGATGGTCTTGTGGCAAGAAAGAACTAATTTCTAGTGGTAAAGTTGTTTGATTTGTGTTATAGTGAATATGCATGGGATAGCCTTTCTAAATGGTTTATTGGGCAATTTTATTTTACCAAGACTATCGCAGCCATGCAAAAAAAGCAACGGATTTGCCGTTGCTTTTTTTGCAAGCTAAGGGATTTTTGTCCCAGACTCTTTCTTTTTTGATGTTCAACGCGATAAAAATCCTTTTTTTGAAGTTTTCAAAGTTTCGAAAACCAAAGGCATTGCGCTTGATGAGTTTGATGAGATTATTAGTGGCTTCCAATTTGGCGTTGGAATAGGGTAACTGAAGGGCATTGACGATTTTCTCTTTGTCCTTTAGAAAGGTTTTAAAGACAGTCTGAAAAAGAGGATGAATCTGCTTTAGATTGTCCTCAATGAGTCTGAAAAATTTTTCTGGTTCCTTATTCTGAAAGTGAAAAAGCAAGAGCTGATAGAGATTATAGTGGTCTTTCAAGTCTTCTGAATAGCTCAAAAGCTTGTCTAGGATTTCTTTATTGGTTAAGTGCATACGAAAAGTAGGGCGATAAAATCTCTTATCACTGAGTTTACGGCTATCCTGTTGGATAAGTTTCCAGTAACGCTTGATAGCCTTGTATTCATGGGATTTTCGATGAAACTGATTCATGATTTGGACACGAACGCGACTCATAGCATGGCTAAGATGTTGGAGTAAAACAGTCCAGTGAACTGTTTTAGCCTGAGCCTAGAAATTAGAAAGCGAAGCTGTTTAGCCAAGTCAAATAGATTGCAAGATGTTCACTTAATCAGAAGAACAACTTTCTTGCACTTGACTTGATAATTGGGGTATAATTAAATTTATAGGATTTTGATAGACAAAATTTCAGTCTTCAAAAATAGTATCCTTTGATTGTTAGAAATTGGTTTAATATGAAAGAAAAAATAATAAAATCATCAAATCAGCGACAACTATTCTCTTTTCGTAAGTATAAAGTTGGACTTTGTTCTGTTTTATTAGGTACAGCGTTGGTTTTTGGAGCTTCAGTGTCTAGCCCTGTTAGTGCAGCTGAACTTGAGAAAAAACCTTCTGTTACAGAAGGAACTGATGTTACAGGAAGCAGTACGGTGTCTAGTCCTAATGATGCTTCCAACAAAATATCTAATCATACAAATACAGTAGAAGATGCTCCAGTAGTCAATGTAACAGCTAGTGCTGATGAGATGAAAAAAGAAGACGATTACTACGCTCGTGAGATATTCAAGGGTTCAGAAGTGGTATCGGTAGATGACGTGGAGACAAATAATAAGGTAGATAAGAGTATTGATCTTAGTTCAGATCTACCAAAAGTCAAGAATTTAACCAATGCTACAGTTCATGTTGAGTTTAAAGCAACAGAAACGGTACCGAATTTATATAGTGTATTTTCTACCTCTAGTACTTCAAGTCGAAATGAGTATTTCCTTTTAGGAGTAAGTGGAAACAAGCCTGTTGTAGAGGCTAGAACAGGAAAAGAGGGGAGCTATCAGTACGATCGTTTTGAAGATGGAAAGGAAAGTATTCGTCCTAATGAGTGGAATTCGTTAACCTTTACTATTTCTCGACCTAATGTTAATGTAGATGCCGGTGAGGCGAAACTTTATGTTAATGGTAGGTTATCAAAATCTTCTGCTAAATCGGGTCTTTTTTTGACAGCTATGCAAAACTTGACCAATATGCAGTTAGGAGCTATGCAACGTGGAAATGGTAAAGTTTGGGGGACTAATCTAGATATCCGTAATCTAACGATTTATGATTATGCCTTCAGTGACACAGAGGTAGGACAACGAAGTACTATTTTTCTTCGAGATCCTGAGGGAAACAAGGCTCTTGGTCCAGCTGAATTAACAGATAATAAGGCTGTTTTTCAGTCTGGATTGAATGGTCAGAAAAATAGTGATGGGATTTATTCTTATCGTATACCATCTTTGCTGAAAACGAATGATGGTACAATAATTGCAGGGGCAGATGAACGTCGTTTGCATTATTCTGACTGGGGTGATATTGGAATGGTTGTTCGTCGAAGTGAGGATGGAGGCAAAACTTGGGGTGAACGAATTAATATTTTAAATATTCGTGATAATCCAAGAGCTAGAAATGCTAATATTGGTTCTCCTACTTCTATTGATATGGTTTTAGTACAAGATTCCAAGACAAAGAAAATTTATTCTATCTACGATGTCTTTCCAGAAGGACAAGGAATTTTGGGTATGAGTGTTACTCGTGAAGAGTCTTATACAGTTGTCAATGGTCGAACATATCAGATAGTATATAAGGGTAATGAGAAATATACTATTCGGGAAGATGATTATATTTATGATAGTAATAATCAAAAGACATCTTATCATGTAATCACTAAATCGACTCAGTCTGAAAATAAGTACAGTGATACAGGTGATTTGTATAATGGTAGTAAGTTAGTGGGAAATATATATTTTACCCCAACAACTGACTCGCCTTTTCGTGTAGCCAAGGATAATTTTATATGGATTTCAGAGAGCAATGATGACGGAAAAACTTGGTCAGCACCAAGGGACATTACACCCCAGATAAAGAAAGATTGGATGAAATTTTTGGGTACGGGTCCAGGTTCAGGTATTGCATTGAAGCATGGTCAATATGCAGGGCGTTTAGTAGTACCTATGTATTCAACTAATTATGTATCTCATCTCAATGGTTCTCAGTCTTCTCGTGTAATTTATTCTGATGATCATGGTTTGACTTGGCATATGGGAGCTTCTCCTAATGATGGTCGTATCTTCAGAGGGGAAACTTTGAATTCTAATACTATGAGAAACACAGCAGCAGAATTGACTGAGGCTACTGTTATCGAGTTAAACGATGGAACACTCAAGATGTTTATGCGTAATCGAAGTGGTCATGTTCAATTTTCTACTAGTAAAGATGGTGGTGCTACTTGGGGTGCTGTTGAAACAATTAGTGATATTCCAGATGTTTATGTACAACTTTCAGCAGTTCACACTGTGCAAAATGGTCGGGAGTACATTGTATTAGTAAATGCTAATGGACGTGGTCGTGAAAATGGTTATGCTCGACTTGCAGAAGTTCAATCAGATGGTAGTTTGAAATGGATCAGACATAATTTGGTCCAAGCTGGTAAGTTTGCTTATAATTCTGTTCAAAATCTAGGTAATGGTGAGTTTGGTCTTGTCTATGAGCACAGTGAAGATGGTGAAAATGACTATACTCTTTCCTTTAGAAAGTTTAACTGGGATTTCTTAAATCCAACGGTTCGGGCAGTTTCTGCTCAAGTGACGACAGATGATAAATTAGTTTCTATACGTTATGATGGTGAGGTACTTGCTCGAAAAGGCCTGGTTTTAACATTATCCAATGGTAGAAAACTGCCTTTTGTTACTCAGTATGATAATCGTACCCTTCTTTTCCAATGGCAACCAGAGGATGAGGGGGCGACTGTAACAGGTATTCAAACAGGGACTTTGGATAGCGTGACAGATATTCCACTGGATACTACCAATGTTCGTCTGCCAATCCGTACTCGCACTGTTGAACCAACGGATCCAAAAGTGGCAGATTCTCTCCTTTATCCTGATATCAACAATGACTTAAGGTGGCCAGCTGGTTTGAGCTACGATGATTTGAATAGAACTGTAACCCGAACTATACATTATGTTGCTGATGACGGAAAAGTTTTCCCAGATACAGTACAGACAGTCGCTTATAGTCGTAATGCTATTGTTGATCTGGTTAAAGGTACGGTTACTTATGGTTCTTGGGTCTTGGCTAAGTCAGAGTTTGACAGTCTTGTTGTTCCTATACAGGCTGGATATTTGGCTGATAGATCTTTGATTACTAACCAAAATATCGAAAAAGATGTTCAGACTTTGGTACCAATTTCGGTGACAACTAGTGTCCGTTATAAGAAATTAGGTTCTTGGATTGTTCAAACTCCAAATTCTGAAATGAATAGGATATCTTATCCCAATAGCTATTTAGATGCGAGTGTTATCGGCAATCATAGTACGGTTACTATTCCTTATATAGCGGGTTACCGTGCGATTGGGAAAGATGGGAATTATTTGACCTTGAAAAATACGGATCGTCCAGCAGAAGGATATCTAGCACCACGCCCTGATGATGCCACCCAAGATAGCATCATTCGTTATGATAAAGATAATCAAAGTGCTCAGATTCGTTTTGTGAATCAATCTAATAAAGCGGTCTTATCAACTGTTTCTTTAACTGGAAAAACAGGTGAAGTGATTGATAGTAAGTCTGTAGAAAGGGAAATTTTATCTTTCTTGAACAAAGGTTATCGGATTGTTACAGATGAATTTCATCAGATACTAACTCCTGTTTATGGTGACAACAGTCGTGTGGTTACTCAATTTACTATTGTGCTTACACCAAGGGTGGAGAAGATTGATGCTAGTCAGTATAAAGAAAAAGATTCATTGGTAGATAGCCAGTTGAAGCTTACTTGGCCAGCTGGTTTGACAGAAAAAGACTTACAGAAGTCGGTTAGTCGTACGACTCGTTTCTTGAATACACAAGGCGAGGAAATTGCGCCTGCTCACGAAGCTGTTCTTAATTATAGAAGAACAGCAACTGTTAATCTTGTAACCAAAGCTGTTCTTTATACGGGTTGGATTGCTGAACAAAATAAATTTCCAGCAGTTTCAGCTCCAGTTGTGAGTGGTTACCTAGCAAATGAATTGGGGAAACCAGAATTATCAAGTACTCCAAATATCCCAGCAAGAGTGGATGCTATTCATTATCGCAAACTTGGACAATGGGTACTAAAATTACCGTCAGAGACAATAAAAATAACTTATCCTAACGACCGTAGTAATGCAGGACGTGTTGGAACAGATCAGTCAACGGCTCCAGTTGTGACAGGTTATCAAGCTAAATATCAAGGTAAAAACCTAGTTTTAGCACAGGATGGAAGAAGTTATATTCTTTCCCTTCCAGAAGATGTTACACGTGATATGATAATTGACTACACTCGTATTCCAGCTGTAGAAGGGAAAGAAGAAGTTCGTGAAACGGTATCAATTCCTTACGAACGCTTGACTGAGGTTAGCTCTGATCTCTATACAGATCAAACTCAGCTGAAACAGTCAGGTCGTGTAGGTTCTAAGACTGTTGTGAAGCTATACCAAACATTAGATGGTGTGAAAACAGACAAGATCCTCTCTGTCCGTGAGGAAAATGTAGTGGATTCTCAACCCGAGATTATCCTAGTTGGTACTAAGCCTATTAAGAGTCGAGAAAACGTTGTTAGCACAGAAGAAATCGCACCAGTACTTGTGTACCGAGAAGACCCTTCACTCCTGAAAGGCCAAAGTCAGACTGTTCAAGGTCGTGCAGGTCAGCGTAAGATTATTACTATCTATGAAACAGACCACGGTATACGTACTGGAATTATCCTTTCTCAAACCAGTGAAATTGTGCAAGAAGCAACCCCAACAATCATCTATCAGGGGGCGAAGGTTATCGGTCGTACTCTGCCAGAAGATGGTCCTCTATCTCCAATAGTTGAAAAACCAAGTGTGGAAATCCGCATAGAGGAAACTGACTTTACTACTGAATATAGGGATAGTGCTAACTTACCAAAAGGTCAAACGAAGGTCTTGATTGCAGGAGAAAAAGGTCAGCGTACTATCCTGACAGAAATTAGTAGTGACAATGGTGTAGAAACACGTAGTGAGCTATCTAATACTATTACCAAGGAACCGATCCATCAAGTTGTCTTAATAGGGACCAAAGCTGTAGAAGGGGAAGAAGAAGTTCGTGAAGCGGTATCAATTCCTTACGAACGCTTGACTGAGGTTAGCTCTGATCTCTATACAGATCAAACTCAGCTGAAACAGTCAGGTCGTGCAGGCTCTAAGAGTGTTGTGAAGCTATACCAAACACTGGATGGAGTAAAAACAGAAAAGGTTCTCTCCGTCCGTGAGGAAAATATAGTTGCCTCTCAACCCGAGATTATCCTAGTTGGTACTAAGCCTATTAAGAGTCGAGAAAGCGTTGTTAGCATAGAAGAAATCGCACCAGTGCTTGTGTACCGTGAGGACACTTCGCTTCTGAAAGGTCAAAGTCAGACCGTTCAAGGTCGTGCAGGTCAGCGTAAGATTGTAACGATCTATGAAACAGACCATGGAATACGTACTGGAATGATCCTCTCTCAAACAAGTGAGATTGTGCAAGAAGCAACCCCAACAATCATCTATCAGGGGGCGAAGGTTATCGGTCGTACTCTGCCAGAAGATGGTCCTCTATCTCCAATAGTTGAAAAACCAAGTGTGGAAATCCGCATAGAGGAAACTGACTTTACTACTGAATATAGGGATAGTACTAACTTACCAAAAGGTCAAACCAAGGTCTTGATTGCAGGAGAAAAAGGTCAGCGTACTATGCTGACAGAAATTAGTAGTGACAATGGTGTAGAAACACGTCGTGAGCTATCTAACACTATTACCAAGGAACCGATCCATCAAGTTGTCTTAATAGGGACCAAAGCTGTAGAAGGAGAAGAAGACAAGAAAACACCTCTAATTCCTTCGAATGAGAATGTGATTCTTAGTTCTGATAGAAAATTAGCGAATTCTGCTAAGGAGTTACCAAGGACGTCGAATACTGATGATAAAAACTTATTTGTGCTTGGGTCAATCGGACTTCTCTTGGGTTTGGGATTGAGTGTTAGAAAAAGAAAAAATTGAGCATGAAATTTCCAATTTGATAGTAACGAGAGATTTTCATAGAGATGATAGAGGATAATTTTAGCATTAAGAAAAGTTGTTTTAATTATTGCTATGGGAGCACCATATATATTTATAGCAATAACTTTGCTAGTCTTGTTAAATAAACACAAAACAATCCTAGAAGATTTTTCTGGGGTTGTTTTTGCTAGGGGAGTTTCTATAAGTTGTCTGGCTTGACTTTCTTGATGGAAATTATATAATAGTTGTAATAATTAAAGTTACAATTAAAGAGAGAAATAGTTATGACCTATGAATACAAGAGCCACATTTATTTGGCAGAGGCAGTTTTAAATGTAAAGGATTTGGCCAGTCAAACTGCCTTTTATCAGCAAATCATTGGTTTAGAAATCTTATCTCAAACTGAGACAGAGGTCATTCTAGGCCTTGGTGGAAAAGCCTTGGTACAGTTGATTCAAACACAAGAGAGCGGAGAAGTAAGGGAACATTATGGCCTTTACCATCTGGCTATTCTCTTGCCGACACGCAAGACTTTGGCTGATGTCTTGAAACATCTGACGGATTTGCAGATTCCTCTTGTCGGTGGTGCTGACCATGGTTACAGTGAGGCCCTTTACTTAGAAGATTTGGAGGGGAATGGCATTGAACTCTATCGAGATAAGCCGGTTTCCACATGGGATATTCGAGAAGATGGGCGTATTATCGGGGTCACTGAGGCCCTTGCAGCGCAGGATATCTATGAGTTGGGGGAAAGAGTAGAGCCCTTTATCCTAGCAGACGGTACGAGAATGGGGCATATTCATCTTTCCGTCAAGGATAGTCGAAAGTCCAGCCAGTTTTATCAAAAGGTGTTAGGGCTAGAGGATAAATTCAGTGTACCTAGCGCCAGTTGGATTGCGGCAGGAAACTACCATCATCATTTGGCGGTCAATGAATGGGGAGGAAAAAGTCTGGCTCCGCGTAAGCCGGGTTTGCCAGGCTTAGCCTACTATGTCATCGAAGTCGCACATAAAGAAGAACTGTTAATGATTGCTGAGCGAGCACAAGAAATTGATGCACCAGTTAAGTGGCTGACATCTAGCCAGCTGGACGTTACAGACCCAGACGGAATTGTGACCCGTATTCGTTTAGCAAGATAGGCAAGATGTGATAAAAATCAGAGAATAAATTGTAGAAAGTACCCCTTATCCTAGTCGGATATGTAGAAAATTTGATATGATAGTAGGGAATAAGGAGAAGAATACAATGACCAGTGAATACCAGAAAATGATAGCATGAGAACCCTATCATCCATTTGACCCCGAGTTGCGGGCCTTGGCTCAGACTTCTCGTCAAAAACAGGCTGCTTTTAACCAGGAGCCAGACCCCTTGAAGGGGGCGGAGATTATCAAGACTTGGTTTGGTTCGACTGGGCAAAATCTCTTTGTCAATCCACGATTAGTAGTGGATTATGGAGTCAATATCCATCTAGGGGAAAATTTTTATTCTAATTGGAACTTGACCATGCTGGATGTTTGCCCGATTCGTATCGGAGACAATGCTATGATTGGCCCCAACTGTCAGTTTTTAACCCCACTCCATCCGCTGGATCCGCATGAACGTAATTCAGGTGTCGAATACGGAAAGCCCATCACCATCGGTGACAATTTTTGGGCTGGTGGTGGCGTTATTGTCCTTCCTGGAGTGACACTGGGCAATAACGTAGTGGCAGGAGCAGGGGCCGTAATCACTAAGTCCTTTAGAGACAATGTTGTTCTAGCTGGTAATCCTGCGCGCGTGATTAAGGAGATACCTGTTAAATAGAAGTAAAAGAGGCTGGGAAAAACTCAATTTCAAGAAAAATGAAGTAAATCTTTCAACAATAAAACGTATAATATCAAGGTTGTTCATTACCTGATATTATGCGTTTTTCTGATTTCAAAGACTTTTTACTCAGCCTCTTTTTGTAGATTTGATACTTGAAGTCACTCTTCTTGATCATTATGGAATTGCTCCATCTAGTTGAGTAGTTTAGATGGTGGTGTTTTTCTAACATAAAAAATTCATAATGGATAGCGAAATAGATATGACGACACTTTGAGATATTGTTATAAATCTTTTTTATGGTCACAATAGAAAATATATATTAGTCAAGCTAGAAGATTCGTAGTAGAATAATTAGCAAATAAAAGCAAAGGGGTTATTTTATGAAATTAGTTAATTTATGGTCAAAACTTTCACTCGGTTTGCAATTATTGCTAGCTTTGATTTTAGGTGTTATTTTTGCAGTAATCTGGCCACAATTTGCAGGTTTTTATCAATTTCTAGGACAAGCATTCATCAAATTGGTAAACATGGTCATTATTCCACTAATATTCCCAATTATAGTAGTTGCAGTGGCTAGTGTTATTGGAAAAAAATCGTTTGGTAAAATTTTAACGAAGACCTTACTCTACTTTTTTGCTGTTACAACTGCGATTACTTTATTATTTGTATTTGCTAGTTATTATTTGGGATTTGGTCAAGGTGTGAATATTGGCCAAACTGGTGGTAATATCGATGGGATAGCTAATAATGTCCAATTGAGTGAGTTTTTACTTGGTTTTATTCCATCAAATATTGTGAAGTCAATTTCAGAAGGCTCTCTTCTTCCAATTATTGTTTTTGCTATATTTCTTGGTTATGGAATTGGTAGCTTGAAGAGTGATAAAACCCAAAAAATTCTTGAAGGTTTCCAGATCTGGATTGAAGCTATTTATAAAATTATAACTGTTATTGTAAAATTATCTCCTGTCGGAATCTTTGGCTTTATTGCAAAAGATGTCGCTAGTACAGGGATTGATAAGTTAGTTGGACTTGGTCAATTTGTTATCGGAACTTATTTGGCTTATGGAGTTCTCATTTTAGTTGTTTTCCCTCTGATTGCCTCTATCTTTAAAGTTCCATATTTGACCGCTTTTCGTGAAAATTGGAGCCTCTTGACTCTAGCATTTATTTCAGGTAGTTCGAGTGTTGTGTTACCGTCCCTATTAAAGGATTTAAAGAAACAGGGACATGATGAGAATACGATTGATTTGGTTGTCCCTTTAGGATATACTTTTAATCTAGAAGGAGCAGCTGTCTATTTTTCAGTAGCCACTATTTTTATCGCACATGCTTACGGTATCCAATTTTCATTATCAAGTCTCTTATTTACAGTTTTACTTTTGACATTAATTGGGAAAACTGCAGCTACTGTTCCATCAGGAGCTATCGTAGTTTTGTTGGCAGCAGCACCCCAGCTTGGATTGCCAGTAGAAGGAGTGGCCTTGATTTTTGCAGTTGATTTCTTTGTGAATGCTGGTCGTACAATGATCAATGTTTTGGGTCAAATATTAACGGTCAGTGTCATTGAAAAAACAGAAGGTTATAGTTTAGAGGAAGACAAGCAACATCAATTGTCAGTTAACTTTTCTTAAAGGAGATAGGACTTATGAGTAACGCAAAAGTTTATGTGATTCATGAAAATATTGAATGGACACAGCATTTAGTAAAATGGTTAGAAAAAATACAAGTACCTTATGAATTATGGGATCTATCGAGTGGGATATTAGATCTTCAAAGCCCACCTCCACAAGGAATTTTTTATAATAGGATGTCCGCATCTTCTCATACGAGAGGGCATCGCTATGCACCAGAGTTTACGGAGCAGGTGCTTACGTGGCTAGAGGCTCATGGACGTAAAGTAGTTAATGGAACGGGAGCCATCAATCTAGAAATCAGTAAGGTGAAACAATATTTGAAATTAAATGAATCTGGTATTGAGACTCCAGCAACAGTTGCTGTTTTGGGACCGGAAAATATTATTGAAGCAGCAAGAAAATTGAATATCTATCCTTTGATTACCAAGCATAATAGAGCAGGAAAGGGATTAGGAGTGCAACTTTTCCAAAATGAAGAAGAACTAGAAGCTTATGTTAATAGTTCTGCTTTTGAACCTTCAGTAGATGGTATTACCTTGTTGCAGGCTTATATTAAACCAAGTGATGGTCGTATCCGTCGTTCAGAGTTTATCAATCAGAAGTTCCTTTATACTGTTTCAATTGATTCTTCAGATGGTTTCCAACTTTGTCCAGCAGATGGTTGTCAAATCGGTAAGAGACCAGAACAACTGGAAACTTCTGAAAAATTCCAAATTACAGAACCTCTACCAGAATCTCAAAAAGAAGCTTATGAAGCCTTCCTTAAAAATGCTCATATTGATGTGGCAGCTATAGAATGGGTTCAATCAGAAAGCAGAGATATTTATGTGTATGATGTAAATACCAATACAAACTATAATCCTACAGCGGAACAGAATGCTGACATCTTTGCTCATCAACATCTAGCTGAATATTTAAAGAGGGAGTTAAAAGCTCTTTATAGTGAATGATCATCTTGGAAGTTAATCTTTTAAAAATTTGATAACAACTTCCAGATAGAGTGCGACATAAATACTTTTCTTTCAAGGTAACAGTTATCAGCAACAACTACTAATATATAACGTCCCCTCTGAAGATTAATTACAGAGGGGCTACGTTTGTAATGTTTACTCTAATTCCTTATGATTTATAAAATCACTTAGTGTCGAGAATTCCAAGAATACTGAGATTTTTTCTCCTCAGTTCATCAACCCCCTCCTTGACACTCTGTCAGCTTTTGATACAATAGTACAAAATTAGAGGAGGTAGGTTATGATTCAGAAACACGCGATTCCTATTTTAGAGTTTGATGATAATCCTCAGGCGGTTATCATGCCCAATCACGAGGGGCTGGATTTGAAATTGCCAAAGAAGTGTGTCTATGCTTTTTTAGGTGAGGAGATTGACCGTTATGCGAGGGAAGTAGGGGCGGACTGTGTCGGCGAATTTGTTTCTGCCACCAAGACCTATCCAGTTTATGTCATCAATTACAAGGGCGAGGAACTTTGTTTGGCTCAGGCTCCTGTTGGTTCAGCTCCAGCAGCCCAGTTTATGGATTGGTTGATTGGATATGGTGTGGAGCAGATTATTTCCACTGGAACCTGTGGTGTGCTGGCTGATATAGAAGAAAATGCCTTTTTAGTCCCTGTTCGCGCTCTGCGAGATGAAGGAGCTAGTTATCACTATGTGGCGCCTTCTCGTTATATGGAAATTCAGGCAGAGGCTATTGCTGCTATTGAGCGAGTGTTGGAAGCCAGAGGGATTCCCTATGAAGAAGTCATGACCTGGACGACCGACGGTTTTTACCGAGAAACGGCTGAAAAGGTGGTTTATCGCAAGGAAGAAGGCTGTGCTGTTGTGGAGATGGAGTGTTCTGCGCTTGCGGCAGTAGCCCAACTGCGTGGGGTTCTCTGGGGAGAATTGTTGTTTACAGCTGATTCCTTAGCAGACTTGGACCAGTACGATAGTCGTGACTGGGGTTCAGAAGCTTTCGAGAAGGCCTTGGAGCTCTGCATTGAGATAACTTCTCAGATCTAGCTACTCTCCTTCTTTTTATGGTACAATGGATGTATGTTATTCAAATTATTTGTGAAAAAACTTGAAAGTGCCTTGGGCGGACTTTCGCCTGCTCGTCGCATTTTTTTAAGTTTCGCTGGAGTTATTTTTATAGGTTCTCTCCTTTTGAGTTTGCCTGTTGTCCAGGCGAGTGATTCGCAGGCGACTTATTTTGACCATCTTTTTACGACGGTGTCCATGGTCTGTGTGACGGGCCTCTTTACGCAACCGGTAGCTACCACCTATAATTTCTGGGGGCAGTTGATTTGTATGCTCTTGATACAGATTGGTGGTCTGGGGCTCATGACCTTTATCGGGGTCTTTTATATTCAGGGGAAGCAAAAGCTCAGTCTTCGCAGTCGTGAAACCATTCAGGAGAGCTTTAGTTACGGGGAAACTCGGTCGTTGAGGGCTTTTATACGGTCTATCTTTTTGACGACTTTTCTGGTGGAGGGCTTGGGTGCCTTTCTGCTAAGTTTCCGCTTTATTCCTGAGTTTGGCTGGGGACGAGGCATTTTTACCTCTATCTTTTTAGCTATTTCAGCCTTTTGTAATGCTGGTTTTGATAATTTTGGCAGTAGCAGTTTAGTGGCTTTTCAGACAGATCCCTTGATCAATCTGGTCATTGCTGGCTTGATTATCACGGGTGGTCTGGGCTTCATGGTCTGGTTTGACTTGGCAACCCAGCTAGGCAAGAAGAAAAAACGTCGACTACGTTTCCACACCAAGTTGGTCCTCTTCTTGACTGCAGGGATTTTGCTGTTTGGGACAGGAGCCACACTCTTTACGGAGTGGCACAATCCCGGAACCATTGGCAATCTCAGTGTCCCAGAGAAAGTGCTGGTTAGCTTTTTCCAAACTGTCAGCATGAGAACGGCTGGTTTTGCCTCTATTGACTACACCCAAGCTCGACCTGTGACCTTGTTTATCTATATCTTACAGATGTTTCTCGGAGGGGCGCCTGGAGGGACGGCTGGGGGTCTCAAGATTACGACTTTCTTTGTCTTGTTGGTTTTTGCGCGTAGTGAATTGCTGGGCTTACCTCATGCTAATGTTGCGCAGAGAACCATTGAGGTCCGAACAGTCCAAAAATCCTTTAGTGTCTTCATTATCTTTTTGATGACCTTCTTGTTGGGCTTGATGTTGTTGGGAATTACAGCAGAAGGAACACCGCGATTTATTTACCTCATGTTTGAGACCATTTCAGCTCTTGCGACAGTTGGGGTAACGGCAAATCTGACACCAGAATTAGGCAAGTTAGCTCTTAGCATTATCATGGTGCTCATGTTTATTGGCCGTATCGGTCCCTTGACCTTGCTGGTTAGTCTAGCTGACTACCAGCCTGATAAGAAAGATTTGATTCAGTATATGAAAGCAGATATTAGTATTGGATAAGAAAGGAAGAATGATGTCAGATCGTACGATTGGAATTTTAGGTTTGGGGATTTTCGGGAGTAGTGTCCTGACAGCCCTAGCCAAGCAAGATATGAATATCATTGCCATTGACGACCACGCCGAGCGCATCAATCAATTTGAGCCAGTTTTGGCGCGTGGAGTTGTGGGCGATATTACAGATGAGGAACTCCTCAGAACTGCAGGAATTGATACCTGTGATACGGTTGTGGTGGCAACAGGGGAAAATCTGGAGTCGAGTGTGCTTGCAGTTATGCATTGTAAGAGTCTAGGGGTACCAAGGGTTATTGCAAAGGTCAAAAGCCAGACAGCTAAGAAGGTGCTAGAAAAAATCGGTGCTGACTCGGTGATTTCACCTGAGTATGAAATGGGGCAGTCTCTAGCGCAGACCATTCTCTTTCATAACAATGTTGATGTCTTTCAGCTGGATAAAAATGTGTCTATCGTAGAGATGAAAATTCCGAGTGTTTGGACAGGTCAAAGCCTGAGCCAGCTAGATTTACGTGGCAAATACAACCTCAATATCCTAGGATTCCGTGAACAAGAAAATTCACCCTTGGATGTCCAATTTGGCCCTAATGATCTCTTGAGCGCAGATGCCTATATCTTGGCTGTCATTAACAACCAGTATCTAGATGACTTGGCAGAATTAAATTCGTAAGGAGGGAGCCCCCCTCTTTTTTGATGTCCAAAATAGCAAATGGAGATAGCAACCCTTGTATTCTAGTAAAAGTCTTTCAAAAGCTGGACTTTATGGTAGAATAGAAAGAAGTGACAAGAGAGTAAGAAAAAATCAGTCCCCTAAAGGAGTAGATTATGAAGTTATTGTCTATCGCCATCCCTAGCTATAATGCCGCTGCCTATCTTCATTACTGTGTGGAATCGCTAGTGATTGGTGGTGAGCAAGTTGAGATTTTGATTATCAATGATGGGTCTCAGGACCAGACTCAGGAAATCGCTGAGCGTTTAGCCAGCAAGTATCCTAACATCGTTAGAGCTATCTATCAGGAAAATAAGGGCCATGGCGGTGCGGTCAATCGCGGCTTGGCGGAGGCTTCTGGGCGCTATTTTAAAGTAGTTGATAGTGATGACTGGGTGGATACTCGTGCTTACCTGAAAATTTTGGAAACCTTACAAGAATTAGAGAGTGAAGGTCAAGAGGTGGATGCCTTTGTGACCAATTTTGTCTATGAAAAGGAAGGCCAGTCTCGTAAGAAGAGTATGAGTTACGAGTCCGTCTTGCCTGTCCAGCAGATTTTTGGCTGGGATCAGGTTGGAAATTTCTCAAAAGGCCAGTATATCATGATGCACTCGCTGATTTATCGGACAGATTTGTTGCGAGCGAGCCAGTTCCAACTGCCTGAGCATACCTTTTATGTCGATAATCTCTTTGTCTTTACCCCCCTTCAGCAGGTCAAGACCATGTACTATCTGCCTGTCGATTTCTATCGTTATTTGATTGGGCGTGAGGACCAGTCTGTCAATGAGCAAGTGATGATTAAGCGCATTGACCAGCAACTCAAGGTCAATCGACTCTTGGTAGATCAGCTTGATTTGTCCCAAGTGAGTCATCCAAAAATGCGAGAATATTTGCTGAATCACATTGAGATTACGACGGTGATTTCCAGTGCCTTGCTCAACCGAGCAGGTACAGCAGAGCATCTTGCAAAAAAACGTGAGCTGTGGACCTATATTCAGCAGGAAAATCCAGAGGTATTTCAGGCCATTCGCAAAACCATGTTGAGCCGTTTAACCAAACATTCAGTCTTGCCAGCTCGCAAACTTTCCAATGTCGTCTATCAAATCACCAAGTCTGTTTATGGATTTAATTAATATAAGTATTTTATAAGAGGGATTTAAGAAAAATTTTAACTTTTTCTTAATCCTTTTTAATTTTAGGAGATTATACTAGAGTCATCAAATAAAGAAAAACTCTAAGGAGAATCCTATGAAATTCAATCCAAATCAAAGATATACTCGTTGGTCTATTCGCCGTCTTAGTGTCGGTGTTGCCTCAGTTGTTGTAGCCAGTGGTTTCTTTGTCCTAGTTGGTCAACCAAGTTCTGTACGTGCTGATGTGGTCAATCCAACCCCTGCTCAAGTAGCGCCAGATGCGACTGCGGTGAGTGAAAAGAGCGACTTACCAGTAGAACTTCTCAAAGAAGCAGTCGATACAGCTCTTCCTTCAGAGCAGGCAGAATCAACACCTAAAGCAAGCTTGGATACTGCAAGCTCTCCAGAAAAAGCAGATGTAGGTGCTAAAGAGCCGGTAGTAGCACCAAAAGAAGAAGCGCAAGCAAAACCAGAATCTAAGAAACAAACAGAAGATGCGGTTAAACCTGTGGAAAGTCCTGCAGCTACAGTTGCTGGACAAGACCGTGAAGCAAGTGAAGCTCAACCAGCAACCACTCCAGCTGAAGTGCAAAAAGGCGTGGCTGACAATACTAAAGACACAGTAGACGTTCCGGCTACTTACTTGGATAAAGCCAACTTCCCAGGCCCATTCACAGCCGGAGTCAACCAAGTTATTCCATATGAATTCTTCGCTGGTGATGGTATGTTAACACGCCTTATCTTGAAAGCTTCAGATAAGGCTCCATGGTCAGACAACGGTTCGGCTAAAAATCCAGCCCTTCCACCAGTAGAAAAATTGGGCAAAGGTCTTTACTTCTACGAAGTAGACTTGGCAGGTACCCAAGGTAAGTCAGATAAAGAGCTTCTTGATCTCTTGAAACAAAACGGCACTCAAAGCTATAAAGCAACTATCAAAGTGTACGGTGCTAAAGATGGCAAGGCAGACTTGAGCAACCTTGTAGCGACTAAGGATTTGGATGTCAACTTGAACGGCTTGACTACCCCAGCTGAAGTTCAAAAAGGTGTAGCTGATAATACTAAAGACACAGTAGATGTTCCAGCCACTTACTTGGACAAAGCCAACTTCCCAGGCCCATTCACAGCTGGTGTTAACCAAGTCATTCCATACGAATTCTTCGCTGGTGACGGTATGTTAACTCGTCTTATCTTGAAGGCTTCAGACAAGGCTCCATGGTCAGACAATGGTTCAGCTAAAAATCCAGCTCTTCCACCAGTGGAAAAATTGGGCAAAGGTCTCTACTTCTACGAAGTAGACTTGGCAGGCACTCAAGGTAAATCTGATAAAGAGCTACTTGACCTCTTAAAACAAAATGGCACTCAAAGCTATAAAGCTACCATCAAGGTGTACGGTGCCAAAGATGGCAAGGCTGATTTGAGCAATCTTGTAGCGACTAAGGATTTGGATGTCAACTTGAACGGCTTAACCACTCCAGCTGAAGTGCAAAAGGGCGTAGCCGATAATACTAAAGACACAGTAGATGTTCCAGCCTCTTACTTGGATAAAGCCAATTTCCCAGGCCCATTCACAGCCGGTGTTAACCAAGTCATTCCTTACGAATTCTTCGCCGGTGACGGTATGTTAACTCGTCTTATCTTGAAAGCATCCGACAAGGCTCCATGGTCAGACAATGGTTCAGCTAAAAATCCCGCTCTTCCACCAGTAGAAAAATTGGGCAAAGGCCTCTACTTCTACGAAGTGGACTTGGCAGGAACTCAAGGAAAATCAGATAAAGACTTGTTAGACCTCTTGAAACAAAACGGCACTCAAAGCTACAAGGCAACCATCAAAGTGTACGGTGCGAAAGATGGCAAGGCCGATTTGAGCAACCTCGTAGCGACTAAAAATTTGGATGTCAACTTGAACGGCTTAACCACTCCAGCCGAAGTACAAAAAGGCGTAGCCGACAATACCAAAGATACGGTAGACGTTCCAGCATCTTACCTGGACAAGGCCAACTTCCCAGGCCCATTCACAGCTGGTGTCAACCAAGTTATTCCATATGAATTTTTCGCAGGTGATGGTATGTTGACACGCCTTATCTTGAAAGCTTCAGACAAGGCTCCATGGTCTGACAATGGTTCAGCCAAAAATCCCGCCCTTCCACCAGTAGAGAAATTGGGCAAAGGTCTCTACTTCTATGAAGTAGATTTGGCTGGCACTCAAGGCAAATCTGATAAAGAGCTTCTAGACCTCTTGAAACAAAACGGCACTCAAAGCTATAAAGCTACAATTAAGGTTTACGGTGCGAAAGATGGTAAAGCTGATTTGAGCAATCTCGTAGCGACTAAGGATTTGACAGTGAACTTGAATGGACATCAGTCTCTTGCTCCGATGCAATCAGGCTTCGTCCCATCTTCTAATGGTTCAGCTATGCCGACTCCAATGATGAGTAGTCATCAAGATGCGTCTAAGATGAACGCTCAAATGCCAAGTGTCAATCAAGATGAGATGAAATCTCAAATGCCAGCTGCTAGTCAGGATAAGATGATGCCTAACAAAGAGCAGGATAAAACCATGAATGCTAGCCAGCCTATGGCAACACCAAGCATGAAACAGGATCAAGCTCCAGCAGCCTCAAGCAAAATGTCTGATGAAGGCAAGATGGCAGCTAATAACAAGGCATCAAATCCAATGATGACTGCTCAAATGAAAAATCAAAAAGACATGCTTCCATATACTGGCGAAGCTCAAACATCAATGGCTACTCTTGGATTCTTTGGACTCGCCTTGGCAGGACTATTAGGTGGCCTCGGTTTGAAAGCTAAAAAAGAGGAAAATGACTAGTCTAGCTACAGACTTTCTATCTAGGATTTGAAAAATCCAGATAGCGATTAGAATGTTCGTAAAGTGATTAAAATAGTGTTATACTATTGTGGTATAGCACTGTTTTTTTCAAAGGAGAGACAGATGGGAAAGACAATTTTACTCGTTGACGACGAGGTAGAAATCACAGATATTCATCAACGCTATCTGGTTCAGGCAGGGTATCAGGTTTTGGTGGCTCATGATGGAGTAGAGGCCTTAGAAATCTTCAAGCGAAAACCGATTGATTTGATTATTACAGATATCATGATGCCTCGGATGGATGGTTATGATTTGATTAGCGAAGTCCAGTATCAATCTCCGGATCAGCCTTTTCTCTTTATCACGGCTAAGACTAGCGAGCAGGACAAGATTTATGGCCTGAGCTTAGGGGCAGATGACTTTATTGCCAAGCCCTTTAGCCCACGTGAGCTGGTTTTGCGTGTCCACAATATCCTGCGTCGCCTTCATCGTGGAGGTGAGACAGAGGTCGTCAGTCTCGGAGATTTACGGATGAATCACGGTAGCCATGAGGTCCAAGTTGGAGATGTGGCGCTTGATTTGACAGTCAAATCCTTCGAACTTCTATGGTTTTTAGCCAGCAATCCAGAGCGGGTTTTCTCTAAGACAGATCTCTATGAAAAGGTCTGGCAAGAAGACTATGTGGATGATACCAATACCTTGAATGTTCATATTCATGCTCTCCGACAGGAGTTGGCTAAACATGCCAGTGCAGCAACGCCCACCATCAAAACCGTCTGGGGCTTGGGCTACAAGATTGAGAAAGCACGAGGGTAGTTAATGAAATTAAAAAGTTATATTTTAGTGGGGTATATCATTTCAACACTCCTAACAATTATCGTGGTTTTTTGGGCCATCCAGCGCATGTTAATTGAGCAAAGAGAAATTTATTTCCTGATTGGCATGACTTTAATCGCAAGTTTTGTCGGTGCTGGGATTAGTCTCTTTCTCCTATCGCCTGTCTTTACATCATTGGCCAAACTTAAGGAACATGCCAAGCGAGTAGCGGACAAGGATTTTCCTTCAAATCTGGAGGTTCAAGGGCCTGCAGAATTTCAGCAGTTAGGGCAAGCTTTCAATGAGATGTCCCATGATTTGCAGGCAACCTTTGATTCATTAGAAGAAAGCGAACGAGAAAAGGGCTTGATGATTGCCCAGCTTTCGCATGATATCAAGACCCCCATTACTTCGATCCAAGCGACAGTAGAAGGGATTTTGGATGGGGTTATCAAGGAAGGAGAACAAGCCCACTATCTAGCAACCATTGGGCGCCAGACGGAAAGACTCAATAAACTAGTTGAGGAGTTGAATTTTTTGACCTTAAATACAGCTAGAAATCAGGTGGAAACGACTAGCAAAGACAGTATTTTTCTGGACCAGCTCTTGATTGAGTGCATGAGTGAATTTCAGTTCTTGATTGAGCAGGAGGAGCGAGATGTCCATTTGCAGGTAATCCCAGAGTCTGCTCGGATTGAGGGAGATTATGCCAAACTTTCTCGTATCTTGGTGAATCTGGTCAATAATGCTTTTAAATACTCTGCTCCAGGAACCAAGTTGGAGGTGGTAGCTAAGCTGGAGAAGAACCAGCTTTCAATCAGTGTAACAGATGAAGGGCAGGGCATTGCCCCAGAGGACTTGGAGAATATTTTCAAGCGCCTTTATCGTGTAGAAACTTCGCGTAACATGAAGACAGGTGGTCATGGCTTGGGTCTTGCGATTGCGCGTGAATTAGCCCATCAATTGGGTGGAGAAATCACAGTCAGCAGCCAGTACGGCCTCGGAAGCACCTTTACTCTCCTTCTTAACCTCTCTGGCAGTGAAAATAAAGCCTAAAACCCCTTTACAAATCCAGCCATTCATGGTAAAATGGATTTTGTGTGAAATATCAGCAGGAAAGCATGAAGCTCGTCAACAGGTGTCTTATGATAAGTAACCTTGGCTGTTTAGGCGAAGGGCATCTGCACGAATCAGGGCTTTCTAAGTGACTATTTCCACCGAAATATTATTTATATCAGGAGGACATTCACATGTCACGTTATACAGGACCATCTTGGAAACAAGCTCGTCGCCTTGGCCTTTCACTTACAGGTACAGGTAAAGAATTGGCACGTCGTAACTACGTACCAGGACAACACGGACCAAACAACCGTTCTAAATTGTCAGAATACGGTTTGCAATTGGCTGAAAAACAAAAACTTCGTTTTACTTACGGTGTAGGTGAAAAACAATTCCGTAACTTGTTCGTACAAGCTACAAAAATCAAAGGCGGAATCCTAGGTTTCAACTTCATGCTTCTTTTGGAACGTCGTTTGGATAACGTTGTTTACCGTCTTGGTCTTGCGACTACTCGTCGTCAAGCTCGTCAATTCGTAAACCACGGTCACATCCTTGTTGACGGAAAACGCGTTGATATCCCATCATACCGCGTAACTCCAGGTCAAGTGATCTCAGTTCGTGAAAAATCATTGAAAGTTCCAGCTATCCTTGAAGCAGTAGAAGCTACTCTTGGACGTCCAGCATTCGTATCATTCGACGCTGAAAAATTGGAAGGTTCATTGACTCGCTTGCCAGAACGCGACGAAATCAACCCAGAAATCAACGAAGCACTTGTCGTTGAATTCTACAACAAGATGCTTTAATTTTAAGATATATCTTACAGAAAGCCTACAACAGTGGGCTTTTTGCTTTGTCTTAAAACGTTGATTTCTGGGTTTGTTTAGAGATTTGCTAGTAAGATTATTTGTGTGTCTAAGTCTATCTATTCAAAGAATGACACGATGTTGATGATATAAATCTGGTATGATATAATATTTTGGCCCCCTCAATTCAAGGAAGGGAGGTGTTACATATGTTAGAAACTTTACTCACAGTGTTTCTAGCTCCGTTACTGATTAACGTGTTATCTGAGCTTTTCAAGTTATGGATAAAGAGACGTAGCCCCCTTTTAGAGGGTAGCAAAAACCCCCATCGGTGGCACGGTGGGGCTTTTTGTTGCCTTGTTAGACAATTATCATCACTATAAACCCATTCTAACACACCCCCTCCGATTTTTCAAGCTTTTGTTTTGATATTCCTCAGAGTGTGTTTGTGGTTTGAGTCCACTTTACTGAAATTAGCCCACGCGCTTCTAGCCTCCATTCTACAGCAAAGAAATCAACTCTTTTCTAGGGATTTCCGCCCTCATTTTTGTCTTTTGTGCTAAAATAGACTTATAAATTGAAAATAAGGAATGTTTATGAAATCGGGTAATGGTTTTTGGAAAGGCTGTCTCTATTTTTGGGGCTTCTTGTTCTTACTGGGCCTTTTGGTTCAATATGCTCTTCCGCTTGCGGCTTGTGTCCTGCTAGGCTATGGTGGTTATCGCCTCTATAAACGTTGGCGCTATCCTCTTTTGCAGGATCGTTCGCTCGATGATCGGATTGAGCTTTTAAAAGCTCGTATTCGTCAGGCGGACAAGGATATTCAGCAATTAGAGGGAACTTTAGTAGAAAAAGGCTCAGAGTCCTATAAGAGTTTGGCTAATCAAGTATTAATCGAACTGCGGGAAATCCATCAGGAGGCGGAACGTCTCAAGTCCTATATCGATGCTGATGTCTACAACCGTATTGACAAAAAGGTTCGTACAGTGAGGGCAACTATCGATGTTCAGCTAGAACGTTTGGATAGAGAAAGTCAGGTAGATCTTGAAAATGCGGAGCCAGAGGAATTAGCTCCAGAATTGTCCCAGACCTTGGCCAATATTGCCATTGATCATCAGGCTATTTTAGACAAGATTGCCACCTCTGCTGATGGTGATAAGGAAGAATTGACGGCCATTCATAGTTTGAAGATGGAGAAATTCCAAACGATTTTAGAAGGCTATTTAAAGATTAAGGCCAATCCGAAGAACTATAATCGAGCAGAAGAACGCTTGCAACAAGCTAAAGCAGCCATCGAACAATTTGACCTTGAACTGGACCAAGTCTTGAGAGAATTCAATGAAACAGATATGCGTGATTTTGATATCAGTTTGCGTATCCTAGAAAAAGATCGTAAAGAATAGGTTAGAAACAAAGGAGTAACCATGACAGAATTTAATTTTGATATTGACCAGATTGCCAATAATACGGTAGCTAAGGTGGATAAAACAACCCAAATCATCGAGACCAATACTGGCTCGGACAAGACCTTGACCTTCCTTGAAAAGTTGAGCCCTGAGCAGCAAGAAGGAATCAAGGCGCACGTGCCCCAGTTAGTAGACCAATTTGTCACAAATCAAAATGCTCTTTTGGATTTTGGACAATCTGCTGTAGAAGGTGTGAATAATACGGTCAATCGTATCTTGTCAGAACAAAAGAAATTGCAGATTCCCCAAGTGGATGATCTACTTAAAAATACCAACCGTGAGTTGCAAGGCTTTGTAGTCAAATACAAGAACGCTGAAATTGCTGAGTTAGAAGAGAAGCCAAACTTTTTGCAACGATTGTTTAACAAGAGCAAGAATACCCTACAAGAATTTTACTTTGACTCAAAAACAGTGGAGCAAAAGCTCGATGGTATGGCAGCTGCAGTGGTCAAGCAAGAAGATGTCTTAGCTCGAAATATCGTTTCAGCTGAGATGTTGATTGAGGACAATACCAAATCCATTGAAAATCTAGTGGGAGTGATTTCCTTTATCGAAGCTAGCCAGACAGAAGCTGGCAATCGCGCTGCAGAACTGAAAGCTCAAGCTGACCAACTCGATACAAGTACGGTAGAATACCAAACCAAGTCACAAGAATTGGCCCGCATGGCTGAAGTGGTCAATACCCTTGAACAACAACATACTGAGTATGTCAGCCGTCTCTATGTTGCCTGGGCAACAACACCTCAGATGCGCAATCTTGTGAAGGTGTCATCTGATATGCGCCAAAAATTGGGTATGCTTCGTCGTAATACGATTCCAACAATGAAGCTTTCTATTGCCCAACTTGGTATTTTGCAACAATCAATGAAATCAGGTGTCGTGGCAGATGCCATTGTCAATGCCAATAATGCTGCCCTTCAGATGCTAGCTGAAACCAGCAAGGAAGTGATTCCGCAGATGGAACGAATTGCCCAAAGCCCGACAGTCGCTGTTGAGTCTGTTACCAAACTGGCTGAAAGCCTGGTCGCTCAAAACCAAGGTATCGTCGCTGCCATTGAATTGGGACGCCAGAAACGTGCCCAACTAGAAACAACCATCGTCAAGTCCGCAGAAATGATCAACGATTCTGTCAAACTACGCGATGAAAAAATCGTCCAAGCCCTTCTAGACCAAGGCAAGGCAGCTCAGAAAGAAGTACAAGAATAATACACAAGTCCCCTGTAATGTAGATTTGCAGGGGATTTTGGATTTTTCTATATATCCGAACATCTAGTTTATTTCACAAAAAATATAGTCAAAAATGTAGTCATTCGAATGATTTTTTTCAATGTACTGAATTAAACAAAAAGAAAAAACGTTTGAATCAGCGTTTTTCTTCTGTATTGATTCTTCGTATTGAATGCTTACTTAACTTCGGTATACATAAAAGGGAAGAACCAGCAGGGCAGTCCATTGTATCATACAGAAATTTCAATGTTCTTAAGAGGTGGAACTAGTCAGTCCGCTAAGTATAATAAGAAAAGTGGAAAATCCTATAAGGATATTGATGACCTAGTTGATTTTGGTAGGCCTGTTCACATAGTTCCCCATATGTTCCGACATAGTTTTGTTTCAGTCATGGCTGATAAGAATGTAAGCTTAAACGTTATTCGAGAGTTTGTGGGACATTCAGAAGATAGTAGAGAAATAGAAAAAATCTATCTTCATGTTATGCAAAAAGGAAAACATAAGATTGAACAAGTTATGATAGATTTGTCTAAAATAATCTCTTGATTATTATAATCAGTTAAAATTCAGCTATTTTAGATTTCTTGATATGATTATAAAAATAGAAATAACAATAAGACTAGCTAAACTTATCAATAAAATCTCAATGTTATTAGTAAAGATATTTATTACTTGAAGAACAGATACGGAAGCAATAATAAAAAGTATTGCTTCCATAAGTTTAGTATTTCGTAATTCATTAAATTGATATTTTTCTTTAATTAAGTCATATTCCTCTTGCTTTACTTTTTCTACATATTCATCGTGAGTGAAATCAGAGTGCTCTTTAAGATGATTAAAAAGTTCAAAAATAGGTCTATAATTAAGTCGGTACATAAAAATATATGATTTTTTATAATTGTGAGCCCATTCATTAAAATTAATAAGATGTTTTTCGTTTGAGAGGTGGAATTTTTCAAGTCCGTCCATAATAGTTTCTTCAAGGCAAACTAATTGAAAAAACGGGGTAGCAGAAGCCAAAAAGAAACTAGCTTGTTGTAGAAAATTGAACTCAAAATTATTAGAATCATTGTTATTCCAAATGATATAATTAGCGCCTTTGTTTATGTAGTTAATGTATTCTAAATCAAAATAGTCTGCTATGTAATATTTTGATTTATTCATAGAGGATAGAGCATGCGAAGTATATGGAGCATTAATCATCCAAGTATACAATTTGTCTTTTTTAAAGAATTCTAATTTATTCATATCTTTCATATTGGTAATGAAGTGGAGTGTAAAAAAACGTTCGCTTAATTGAATTCCTCCGTTTATTGAAGATAATTCTTTTTTTATATAATTTAAAATATCATCTAACTGTTGAGAAGAGTTCAAAGAGTATGCTTTATTTTTATTTTTAAAATCAGGAAAGAGTTTGGCTATCATTTTGGTATACGGGTGTAGAAAATCGATGTTATAAAAAGAATCTCTCAAATCTTCAAATAAATCAATTACTATTGCCCCATTTTGATATACGGTAAGTGTTACAAAGTAGAGGTATATTTCGCTCTTTTTACCAAATTCTATAAGAGGAGTGAAGATAAATTTAATAAATTTATTACCTTCTGCGTTATTTAACCAATTTTGCTTTTCCTTCTCAAGTTTAATAAAGTATAAGTCAAGATAGTCATTAGTCTTTTCATCAATCGCTTCTTTCAAATGATGTATCTCAGAGGGAATATTCCAAAATTCATTTTTTTTAGCAATAAGTTGACCATCTTTGGTACCTATTAAAACCATTATTGTGGCTGGATGATTTTTAAATTTTTTAGTAATAATTTGTGTTAATTTTTTATTATTAATTTTATATAAGTCTGTACTTAACATATAAAAAGAAGTTATTTTAAATTCTTTGATTTGTTTAGAGACTTCAGAAATTTTTTCTCCCCAATTATTATTTATAGGCTTCTTCATATTAAGCTCCTTAATGTTTTTCAAAATAATTATATCAAAAACATTCCCCTATTTGATATGAACAATCATAATCAGTTAAAATTCAGTTATTTTGCTAAATTTAAAAGAAAAAGCCTTAGAAATGTTGATTTCATAGGCTTTCTGTATGTTATATTATTTTACTTCTGTAAACACAACGTGTTTGCGAAGTTTTGGTGAGTATTTCTTCAATTGAAGACGGTCTGGAGTGTTACGTTTGTTTTTAGAAGTAAGGTACAAGCGTTCACCAGATTCTTTGTGTTCAAGTGTAATATTTACGCGCATGGTATCTCCCTTCTATTATTCAGCTGATGAAGCTTTAGCGATTTTACGTCCTTTGTAGTATCCTTTAAGTGATACACGGTGAGAACGTGAGTAATCTCCAGTAGTTTCGTCAAAGTTCACAGATGGAGCTGTTACTTTGTAGTGTGTACGACGTTTGTTTTTCTTCGCTTTTGAAGTGCGACGTGCAGGTACTGCCATTTTGATTTCTCCTTTAGGTATTTATATTCGATTCAATCTACTGATTTTCATCAACCATACTAGGATAACACATTTTTTTTGTAAAGTAAAGTTACTTGACAAAAAAAGATGAAAAAATTAGAAGATATTACTCAGTTGATATTACTAAAACCTAAATGATATCACTTTGTTTTTAAAAGTCAATAGAAAGTTGAAAAATAATTACTAAAAAGTTTCAGCCCAATAATTACTTGTAGTAGGTGAGATTATATTGTGCTGAAATACTCTTTTATTCTTATAACTTTTACACTATAATTGTAGTTAGAAAGGGAGAGAAATGTTTGATTATAGAGCACTAGTTATTTTGATGACTTTGATGGATCATTGTGAGCTATCATTATATGAATTATCTGTTAAGGTGAGCTTACCTATAAAGGAAGTCAAAGAAGGAATAGATTATTTAGTGCCTTATCTAGCTAATAAAGGGATAGTGCTGGATAAAAAACAAGGTCGCTATAGTTTATCAAATCGTACGAAGCAGTCTTTGACAGATATTATTAAGTCGGATGAATTGGTTTTACCAAAGTCGACTCGCTTAGCATTAATCTATCTTTACACTTTTTGCCGATTAGATTTTATATCGAATAATCATTACCAAGACTTTTTGAAAGTAAGTAAGAATACAACCTTATCTGATATTCAATCATTAAGAAAGATTATGTTAGATAATGATTTGGAGCTAGGGTACAGTAGAGCAAAAGGTTATACTTTACACGGTTCAGAGTGGAATAAGCACCGTTTAGCTTTTCAAATGGTTAGTGAGTTGCTGGAATCCTCCATAGGGATTTGGGGGTTGGATTATGTTTTATCCAGTTGGGGGTATTCATTAACTTATGATTTGATTGATCAGGTAGTTAAAGATTATTATGAAAAGCTACAGATAGTACCTATTGTTAATCAATTAAAAGTTTGCCTTTTCGGTTTAGTATTCATTATATGTAGGTATCAAAGGGATGTTGAAAGAGTATGTCTTTCAGAGACACTAGTATCTCCTATTATTCAAGATATAACGACTATTTTATTAGATACAGTAGTTGATTTGGGAATTATAGATACGGTATTTTCAGAGGATGATTATCGCTATGTCACAGTTTTATTATCAAGTTGCTTTGAAGGTGAAGTAGATGTTGCTCCGGTTTACTTTAATCAATTAACAGAGGCTATTATAAGTAGAATGGAAGATATTTCTTTGTTACATTTTAAACAAAGAGAAGTATTGAGAGAAAATCTTCGCCGTCACCTTATACCGGCTTACTATAGATTAAAGTTCGGCTTACCTAGCTCAAATGAATATGTGTTGCATGTTAAAGAACATTATCCTGATTTATTTGAACTAGTAAAAGATTCTTTGACTCCCTTGATGGACGCTATTGACAAGCCCATACCTGATAGTGAAACAGCATATTTTGTTATCCATTTTGGAGGATATTTAAAGAAAGCAGACAATTTGCCTCAAAAATGTTATAAAGCAGCAATTATCTGTCCTAATGGAATTAGTTCTTCATTGATGATAAAAGAGAATCTATTAGCATTATTCCCTCAAATTGAGTTTATAGGAACCTCAAAGATTGATGATTTATATGCGAAAACTAGTAGTGACTATGATATGGTTTTTTCTACTATAAAGGTGGATACAGAGAAGCCAAATTATCTAGTTTCTGTTATGATGACGGAAGAACAAACAACACAGTTAGTTGAATTGGTATCAAAAGATTTCCCAGATACAGGTTATCGAGATATTGAGCTTAATCAGATAATTAGCATAGTAAGACGATATAGTGTAATCACACAAGAATTAGAGTTAAAATTAGCATTAAAGAGGTATCTCTATCAAGAAATGAACAGAAAGGACGTGTTACCATTGTTAGAAGAATTAATTACAAAAGAAACTTATCAGGTTAGTTCGGAAAAATTAGGATGGAAGGAGGCAATTCGTTTAGCAGCTAAACCGCTTTTGGATCAACATAAGATAACTGAGAACTACCCTGAGGCAATGATTCAAAAAGTAGAAGAGTTTGGGCCTTTTATTAATTTAGGGAAGGGAGTAGCAATTCCTCACGCTCGGCCAGATGAAGGTGTGAATGAAATAGGAATGTCAATGTTAGTTTTGGAAGAACCGATTTATTTATTGGATAATCCAGAACAAGAGGTAAGATTGTTGATTTGTATTGCAGCTATTGATAATGAGAGTCATTTAAAGGCTTTGTCACATTTAACAACAATTTTAAGAGATAAAAATCATGTTCAAACTTTAATATCATCAAAAAACTATGATGACATTGAAATGATAATTAAACAGGAGGATTAGATAATGTTAAAAATTGGTACAGCTTGTGGTTCAGGATTAGGTTCAAGTTTTATGGTACAGATGAATATTGAATCTGTATTGAGTGATTTGAATGTTTCAGATGTAGAAGTTGAACACTATGATTTAGGTGGAGCAGATCCAAATGCAGCTGATATTTGGATTGTTGGTCGTGATCTAGCTGATTCAGCTAGTCATCTTGGAGATGTTCGTATCTTAAATAGTATTATTGATATGGACGAGCTACGAGAATTAATTACTAAAATTTGTGAAGAAAAAGAACTTATATAGGAGGCTAGCGTCATGATGAAGTTCATATTGGATATTGTTAGTACACCAGCTATTTTAGTAGCTTTAATTGCAATCTTAGGATTAGTTCTTCAGAAGAAGAAATTACCTGACATTATTAAAGGCGGAATTAAGACCTTTGTTGGTTTCTTAGTTGTATCTGGTGGTGCAGGAATTGTGCAAAATTCTTTAAATCCATTTGGTACCATGTTTGAGCATGCTTTTCATTTATCTGGAGTTGTACCAAATAATGAAGCAATTGTAGCTGTAGCTTTAACAACATATGGCTCAGCTACTGCAATGATTATGTTTGCAGGTATGGTGTTCAATATCTTAATCGCTCGTTTTACTCGATTCAAATATATCTTTTTAACAGGGCACCACACTCTATATATGGCGTGTATGATTGCGGTCATTTTATCAGTTGCTGGCTTTACTAGTTTGCCTCTTATCTTACTAGGAGGATTAGCACTCGGTATTATTATGAGTATTTCTCCAGCATTTGTACAAAAATATATGGTTCAATTAACTGGAAATGACAAGGTGGCTTTAGGTCATTTCAGTTCTTTGGGATATTGGTTGAGTGGTTTCACTGGTAGCCTTATCGGTGACAAATCAAAATCAACAGAGGACATTAAATTCCCAAAGAGTTTAGCTTTTTTACGTGATAGTACTGTTAGTATTACTTTATCTATGGCAGTTATTTACATTATTGTAGCTATCTTTGCAGGGTCAGAATATATAGAAAAAGAAATCAGTAATGGTACAAGTGGTCTAGTTTATGCTTTACAATTAGCAGGTCAATTTGCAGCAGGTGTATTTGTTATTTTAGCAGGTGTTCGCCTTATTTTGGGTGAAATTGTTCCAGCCTTTAAAGGTATTTCAGAGCGTCTTGTACCTAATTCAAAACCTGCTTTGGATTGTCCGATTGTTTATACTTATGCACCTAATGCAGTCCTAATTGGATTTATCTCTAGTTTTGTTGGTGGTTTAGTAAGTATGGCAATTATGATTGCTTCAGGAACGGTTGTCATCTTACCAGGCGTTGTGCCTCATTTCTTCTGTGGAGCGACTGCAGGTGTCATTGGGAATGCATCTGGTGGTGTTCGTGGAGCCACTATTGGAGCATTTTTACAAGGTATTTTAATTAGTTTTCTTCCAGTCTTTTTAATGCCAGTTTTGGGAGGACTTGGTTTCCAAGGGTCAACTTTCTCAGATGCAGATTTTGGTCTATCAGGAATTATTTTAGGAATGTTGAATCAATTTGGCTCACAAGCAGGCATTGTTATTGGTCTTGTTCTTATTCTAGCAGTTATGTTTGGAGTATCCTTTATTAAAAAGCCATCTGCAAAGGAGGAATAAGGGATGATTTTAAGTGAAAATAGAGAAGATGAGTTAAGAAAATTTGCAACAAAAATCCGATTAAATACTCTTAGAACATTGAATCATCTTGGATTCGGCCATTATGGAGGGAGTCTGTCTATAGTAGAAGTTTTAGCAGTGCTTTATGGTGAAATAATGCCGATGACTCCAGAAATATTTGCGTCACGAGATAGAGATTATTTTGTTTTATCCAAGGGACATGCTGGACCAGCTTTGTACAGCACACTCTATTTGAATGGTTTCTTTGACAAAGAATTCTTACATTCTTTAAATACAAATGGAACCAAATTACCGTCTCATCCTGATAGAAATCTAACGCCGGGCATAGATATGACAACTGGCTCTTTAGGACAGGGAATTAGTGTTGCAACCGGACTTGCATATGGTCAGAGAATAAGAAAAAGTCCCTTTTATACCTATGCTATTGTTGGAGATGGTGAGTTAAATGAGGGACAATGTTGGGAGGCTATACAGTTTGCTTCTCATCAACAGTTATCTAATTTAATTGTATTTGTAGACGATAACAAAAAACAATTAGATGGTTTTACAAAGGATATTTGTAATCCAGGTGATTTTGTAGAAAAATTCTCAGCATTTGGGTTTGAATCCATTAGGGTCAATGGTTCAGATATTAGAGAAATTTATGAAGGGATTATCCAATTAAAACAGTCAAATAATTCATCCCCTAAGTGTATTGTATTAGACACTATTAAAGGTCAAGGAGTTCTAGAGCTGGAAGAAATGAAATCCAATCATCATCTTCGCCCTACTGTAGAGGAGAGACAAATGTTAACTTCAGTTGTAGAAAGATTAAGTCAGGAATTGGAGGAAACAGAATGATGAGAAGTACGAAAGAATTACGACATGTGTATAGAGATTTCCTTCTAGAAGCTAACCAAAGTTATTCTGATATAGTAGTTTTAGAAGCAGACTTGTCAAGTTCGATGGCTACTAATAATCTTGAAAAGGACTTTGGAGACCGTTATGTGAATGTTGGGATCATGGAAGCAGAAATGGTCGGGCTTGCAGCAGGTTTATCTATTCAGGGGTTTAGACCTTATCTTCATACATTTGGCCCTTTTGCTTCACGAAGAGTATTTGATCAATTATTTATTTCTCTTGGGTACGCACAATTGGATGCCACTGTGATTGGCTCAGATGCAGGAGTAACGGCAGAGATGAATGGTGGAACACATATGCCATTTGAAGAAATTGGATTGTTACGTTTAATTCCTAAATCAATCATTTTTGAAGCAACTGATGATATCCAATTTCGTGAAATCTTGAACCAGACATTAGAATTAAAAGGACTAAAATATATTCGAACAATTAGAAAAGCTCCAGAGGCTGTATATCAAGGTGGAGAAGATTTTTCTAAAGGCTACATTGAGTTAAGACACGGTGAAGATGTTGTAATAGTTGCTTCTGGCATAATGGTTGCTCCAAGTATTCGAGTTGCGGATGAACTGTCTAAATTAGGTTATTCAGTAGGTGTGATAGATTTATTTAGAATCAAACCGATACCAGAACAGATAAAAACAATGTTAAGCGGAAAAACTATATTTACTGTAGAAAACCACAATCAGATAGGTGGAATTGGCAGTGCTTTATGTGAATTATTCTCTGATGATGGAATAACAAAAATTCATCGGATGGGTGTTCAAGAAAGATTCGGTCAAGTAGGGAAAATGGATTATCTTCTTAATGAGTATGGTTTGAGTGAATCGAATATAAAAGAGAAAGTTTTAGCGTTTTATAATGCAAGATAGATATTAAATACACTTATCTGAAAGAACTTCTGTAAAAATTACATTACGTTATTTAAAGCGAGCGGATTAAAAGCATATTCTGGTAATCAGAAAGTGCCCTGATCCGCTTTGTTGTTTTTAATTTAAAATGTTTATATGTGTATAGAATTTTCTGAAAATTCAAGAATTTTCTTCTGTTCATTGCCTTTAAAATGTGCTATAATAGTAAAAACTGAAATGGGAGGGAACAAATGACTGAATTAGCTAAACGTCATCGCAGTAGCATTTATGATAGTATGGTTAAATCACCAAACCGTGCTATGCTTCGTGCGACTGGTATGACAGATAAGGACTTTGAAACACCGATTGTGGGAGTGATTTCGACTTGGGCGGAAAATACACCATGTAACATCCACTTGCATGATTTTGGGAAATTGGCTAAAGAGGGTGTCAAATCTGCAGGTGCTTGGCCTGTGCAGTTTGGAACTATTACTGTAGCGGACGGGATTGCTATGGGAACGCCTGGTATGCGTTTCTCTTTGACATCTCGTGATATCATTGCGGACTCTATCGAGGCGGCTATGGGTGGTCACAATGTGGATGCCTTTGTTGCTATCGGTGGTTGTGACAAGAACATGCCTGGTTCTATGATTGCCATTGCTAATATGGATATTCCAGCAATTTTCGCCTATGGTGGAACTATTGCACCGGGAAATCTTGATGGTAAAGATATTGACTTGGTTTCTGTTTTTGAGGGTATCGGAAAATGGAACCACGGTGACATGACAGCTGAGGACGTAAAACGTCTTGAATGTAATGCCTGCCCTGGTCCTGGTGGCTGTGGTGGTATGTACACAGCTAATACCATGGCGACTGCTATCGAAGTTCTCGGTATGAGTTTGCCAGGCTCTTCATCTCATCCAGCTGAATCAGCTGACAAGAAAGAAGATATCGAAGCAGCAGGACGTGCTGTTGTTAAGATGTTGGAACTAGGTCTTAAACCATCAGATATCTTGACTCGTGAAGCCTTTGAAGATGCTATCACTGTAACTATGGCTCTAGGTGGTTCTACAAACGCCACTCTTCACTTGCTTGCCATTGCCCATGCTGCCAATGTTGACTTGTCACTTGAGGACTTCAATACGATTCAAGAACGTGTGCCTCACTTGGCTGACTTGAAACCATCTGGTCAGTATGTCTTCCAAGATCTCTACGAAGTCGGTGGTGTGCCTGCGGTTATGAAATATCTCTTGGCAAATGGTTTCCTTCATGGAGACCGCATCACATGTACTGGTAAGACTGTCGCTGAGAACTTGGCTGACTTTGCAGACCTCACTCCAGGTCAAAAAGTTATTATGCCACTTGAAAATCCAAAACGTGCGGATGGTCCGCTTATCATCTTGAACGGGAACCTTGCCCCTGACGGTGCGGTTGCCAAGGTATCAGGTGTGAAAGTGCGTCGTCACGTTGGACCAGCTAAGGTCTTTGACTCAGAAGAAGATGCTATTCAGGCCGTTCTGACAGATGAAATCGTTGATGGCGATGTAGTCGTTGTTCGTTTCGTTGGACCTAAGGGTGGTCCTGGTATGCCTGAGATGCTGTCACTTTCATCAATGATTGTTGGTAAAGGTCAAGGAGACAAGGTTGCCCTCTTGACAGATGGACGCTTCTCTGGTGGTACTTATGGTCTGGTTGTTGGACATATCGCTCCTGAAGCTCAGGATGGTGGACCAATTGCCTACCTTCGTACAGGCGATATCGTTACGGTTGACCAAGATACCAAAGAAATTTCCATGGCCGTATCCGAAGAAGAACTTGAAAAACGCAAGGCAGAAACAACCTTGCCACCACTCTATAGTCGTGGTGTCCTCGGTAAATATGCCCATATCGTATCATCTGCTTCACGCGGAGCCGTGACAGACTTCTGGAATATGGACAAGTCAGGTAAAAAGTAAATTCAAAAAGCAAGCCAACTTTGGCTTGCTTCTTTTCATCTTCAAAAGTAATTTACCTGCTTAACGAGGTGGCAGTCCAAGGGCAATGCGGCCGTAGCGACTGATTCGTGTAATCTTCCAGGCAGGCGACCAGGTAACTTCAACCTTGACATCTTCGATACCCTCGATTTGTTTCAGACCTGCCACGATTTCGATAGGCAGGCTTTCGGCGCAATCGCAGGCGGTGTCGGTGAAGGTCATGACAATTTTGCAGAGGCCTGTTTCGTCTAGATTGATCTCATAAATCAGCCCTAGATTGTAAACATCCAATTCCACATCTGTATCAAAAACCTTCTCTAGTTTTTCGATAATTTGGTCTTGCAAGGCCAAAGCCCGGTCATTGATTTTGATATCGTCTCTCATTACAGTCCCTCCACGTGATAAATATCCTCTATTTTCTCATAATTCTGACAATTTGGCAAGTTTTTGATGAATTTTCTGAAAAAATATGATAATATAAAGAAAACACTGAATCAAGGGGAAGCCTATGGAGCAGATTGGAAAAGTCTTTAGACAATTACGAGAGTCAAGAAATATCTCGCTGAGACAAGCAACTGGGGGACAATTTTCGCCGTCTATGTTATCTCGCTTTGAAACAGGTCAGAGTGAGCTTTCGGTGGAAAAGTTTCTATTTGCCCTAGAAAATATATCTGCCAGTGTAGAGGAAATCCTCTTTCTAGCGAGAGGTTTTCAGTATGATACAGATTCTGAGTTGAGAAAAGAAATCCTAGATGTCTTGGATCCAAAGAATATAGCACCTCTTGAAGACCTGTATCGCAAGGAGTACCAAAAGCATACCCATTCTCAAAACAAACAGAAACATATTCTAAATGCCATTATTATCAAGTCTTATATGAAGAGCATGTATGATACGGTAGAGTTAACGGCAGAGGAGGGGAAAGTCCTTCATGATTATTTGTTTTCTACCGAGATCTGGGGAATCTATGAACTCAATTTATTTTCAGTCAGTTCACCATTTCTATCTGTTTCTCTTTTCACTAGGTATGTTAGAGAAATGGTACGTAAATCTGATTTTCTAATGGAAGTGTCTGGCAATCGAAATCTTTTTCACACTATACTATTGAACGGCTTTTTAGCTAGCATTGAGTGTAAAGAATTTACCAATGCCTCTTATTTTAAACGTGTTATCGAAGAGCATTTCTACAATGAAAATGAAACCTATTTCCGAATTGTCTATTTGTGGGCTGAAGGTCTCCTTGATAGCAAGCAAGGTAGAGTCAAGGAAGGTCAGAAAAAGATGGAAGATGCTGTCCGTATTTTTGAGATGCTTGGCTGTAATAAATCTGCCGATTACTATAGAAATACGACCGATTGTTGAATATCTGCAAACTAAGAAAATAATTTAAAATTTGAAGAGATAGAACTTTTGACTACTCGCAGGTCATCAAAGAGATTTTATCGTTGTTTTGCTTATTTTGTGTGTTGCATATATTCAAAGTTTTTCCTCTAAAATTTCTAAGTGCTATACTATAGTCATACTTCACATAAAACTTATACTCTTCGAAAATCTCTTCAAACCACGTCAGCTTTACCTTGCCGTACTCAAGTACAGCCTTCGGCTAGCTTCCTAGTTTGCTCTTTGATTTTCATTGAGTATTTGAACAAGAAGGGAGATTATTTATGAAACTATTGTTCAGAAATCAAGCTTATCGTCTCTTGACTTTGTCACGCTTCTTCAATGCTTTTGGTGCTTCGATTTTTAATCTGGTATTTATCGTCTATGCATCGACCTTGCAACAAGCCTCTTTTGCTGTTGCTATGGCGAATATTGTCATGATTCTTCCGACTCTCTTTACAGTTTTTGTAGGGATTCGGGCAGATTACACAAGGGACAAGGTCAAATGGATGGTTTATAGCGGTTTGTTTCAGGCGGTTTTATTTTTTCTGGCAGCCCTAGTTGTTCAGCAAGCTAGTCTCTTTGCCTTTTCTAGCCTGTGTTTGATCAATGTCATCAGTGATGTCATTAGTGATTTTGCAGGTGGTTTGCGCATGCCTCTTATTAAGGAAAAAGTAGCTGAAGAGGATTTGATGGAGGCTTACTCTTTTTCCCAGTTCATCACCTATATTTCAGCTATTGGTGGTCAAGCCTTTGGAGTCTGGCTCTTAGGTTTATCGGTCAACAATTTTTCCCTCGTTGCGGGAATCAATGCCTGCTTTTTCCTAGTATCAGCCTCTGTTCTCTTTTTAGGAAAAAGCAAATTGAGCCTGTCAATGTCATCTGCTGATGGTGAATCACTAAAAAATGAAAAGCTTTCTATCAAAGACCAATTTCTAACAATTTACCGAAATTTACGTCTCGTTTTTCTTAAAGGTGGACAGAAAAACTTTGGTTTTATGCTCTTTGCTGTCTTGCTTATCAATGCCTTGGGTGGCGCCTTGGGTGGAATTTATAATATATTCTTTTTGAGCCATTCTCTCTTGAATTTTTCTTACACAGAGGCACTATTTATCAGTCAATTCGGTGCTTTGTTAGCAGTCATCATCAGTAGTCTTACGGGAAATGATTATTTTGGGAAACAGTCCTTGCCTAGATTGATGATGTGGGTTACCGTAGGACTCAGTCTAATTGGTCTGGCTAATTTATTCAATCAAGTCGTACTTGGTTTGCTATTTCTCTTTTCAACTCTATATGTGTCTGGTAAAGTTCAACCAAAGATTAGTGCCATGCTCATGAAAAATCTAGCTCCAGAGGTTCTAGCTCGTACCAGTAATTTTTTAGGTCTCTTGTTTACCTTATCCATACCTGTGGGAACAGCCTGTTTTTCACTTATAGCTGTATGGAATATACAGTTGACTTGGATGCTATTTGTTGGTCTTTCCTTGCTAGCTATTCTTTTGACATGTCTTAATCTCAAAAATGATATCTAATACTCTTCGAAAATCAAATTCAAACCACGTCAGCGTCGCCTTACCGTACTCAAGTACAGCTTGCGGCTAACTTCCTAGTTTGCTTTTTGATTTTCATTGAGTATAAATCCTAATTTTTTCTTACTGTTTTAATCCCTCTATTTATGGTAAAATAAGACTATTAAGTTTAAAGAGGATTCCCTATGAAATTACAAAAACCAAAAGGAACGCAGGATATTTTACCTGCTGAATCTGCCAAATGGCAGTACGTTGAGGGCTTTGCCCGTGAGATTTTCAAGCGCTATAACTATGCAGAAGTGCGCACGCCTATTTTTGAGCATTACGAGGTCATCAGTCGCTCTGTCGGAGATACGACGGATATCGTAACCAAGGAAATGTACGACTTTTATGACAAGGGTGACCGTCATATCACCCTCCGTCCAGAAGGAACAGCGCCCGTTGTCCGTTCCTATGTGGAAAATAAACTCTTCGCCCCGGAAGTGCAAAAGCCAAGCAAGTTCTACTACATGGGCCCTATGTTCCGTTATGAGCGTCCACAGGCAGGGCGCTTGCGCCAATTCCACCAGATTGGCGTTGAGTGTTTTGGCTCTAGCAATCCAGCTACCGATGTGGAAACCATCGCGATGGCAGCCCATTTCTTGAAAGAAATCGGCATCCAAGGTGTCAAATTACACCTCAACACTCTTGGAAATCCTGAGAGCCGTGCGGCCTACCGCCAAGCCTTGATTGACTATTTGACACCGCTCAAGGAGACCTTGTCTAAGGATAGCCAACGTCGTTTGGAGGAAAATCCTCTCCGTGTCTTGGACTCTAAGGAAAAAGAAGACAAGGTAGCAGTAGAGAACGCACCTTCTATCTTGGACTTCCTTGATGAAGAAAGCCAAGCTCATTTTGATGCTGTGCGTCAGATGTTGGAGAATCTTGGAGTAGACTACATCATCGATACCAATATGGTGCGTGGTCTGGACTACTATAACCACACCATTTTTGAGTTTATCACTGAGATTGAGGGCAATGACTTGACAGTCTGTGCGGGTGGTCGTTACGATGGTTTGGTTGCCTACTTTGGTGGACCTGAAACTGCTGGATTTGGTTTTGGACTTGGTGTAGAGCGCCTGCTTCTCATTCTTGAAAAGCAAGGTGTGGCTCTACCTATCGAAAATGCCCTAGATATTTATATTGCAGTCTTGGGTCAAGGAGCAAATGTCAAGGCTTTGGAATTGGTACAAAATCTTCGCCAACAAGGTTTCAAAGCAGAGCGTGATTACCTCAACCGTAAGCTCAAAGCTCAGTTCAAGTCAGCCGATGTCTTTACGGCTAAGACTCTCATTACCCTAGGAGAGAGTGAAGTCGAAAGTGGACAAGTGATAGTCAAGAACAATCAAACCCGAGAAGAAGTGCAAGTGTCACTTGAGACAATCAGTCAAAACTTCTCAGAAATCTTTGAAAAACTAGGATTTTAATAACAGATAAACCGGTCAGGAACCTAATCCTGACCTTTTTCTTTTGCAAAATGACAAAAATCATAAACTTTTTGACAAATATACTTGTCAAAAAGAAAAAGATGTGTTACAATGTAAGCAAGTTAAGAGAAAAGGAGAAAGGAATGCTTATGTGGGCATTAGGATTTGTACCTCTTGTGATTATGTTTTATCTCTATCATACCCAAAGGGTCAAGAAACTAGAGAATAAAATCAAAAGAATTGAGCAAAAACAGAAAGGAAATAAAGAAATGTCAAGATTATTAAAAGAATTGATTGGGAAAAAACCAACAATCGTTGGACAATTGTTTGGGACAGACAACTGGGAAGTTGTAGATGTTGATGAGGAGTGGGTCAAGCTACGACGTGTAGATAAAAAAGGAAAAGAAAAATTCAAACTACAACGCATTGAGGATATCCAAACTATTGAATTTGACGGAGAGTAGGTGTGTAACATGCAACTAAAAAATCGTCTAAAAGAGCTTCGGGCTCGCGATGGTCTCAACCAAACCGACCTAGCCAAGCTGGCAGGGGTTTCCAGACAGACCATTAGCCTACTAGAACGGGATGAGTACACCCCATCCATTATCATTGCCCTGAAAATATCTCAAATTTTCAACGAAACAGTCGAATCGGTATTTCGCTTAGAGGAGGACGAGTGATGAACAAGTATAAAGTGATCTATTATGTAGTGGCCATAGCTTTATTAGTCAGCGTGTGTCTACTAATTGGAACAAATCTAGGATGGTTTGATCTCTATTACAGCGACCAATTTATCTGGGTCTACTTTGCTCTTATCCCAGTCGTTGACTGGATTGAGAAGAAAGCAAACAATTTAGCAAGTGAAAAAGGAGAATGAATATGAAAAAGAATAAGAAAGGTGGATTGTTATTTTTAATGTCTGTTGTCTTTGGAGGTTTCTTGGGCGGTTTTGTAGGGATGTTTAAGGCTGCTACCGAATCCCACGAAATTATTTTAGATGTAAAAGTCTTGATACCATGGATATCAGCTATTTGTTTATTGATAGGTTTCATTAGCATTCTTTTGACTTTCAATTTCTTAAAGAAAAGCAGAAAATTTCACTCCTTGTATCAAGAGGAAATGGATGATGATTTGAATGAAACCTATTATGTGCAAATGAATCGTAATCTTGAGTTTGGAACTATTGCTTTTCATATTACAAGTGTAGCGATTTTACTGGCTCTCTTTATTTCAGGAAGTGAAGTGATTGTACTAGATAGAAGCAATCTAATCTTACCTCTTTCTTTTTTGGGATTAGTGTTGATTTTTAATGCTCAAAAATATTTTTATAAGACTATTGCGATTGTTCGTCAGTTTGATTTGGCATTTTTCTCTACACCAAAGGATTATTTAGACTATGTCAATTCTTACGATGAAGGGGAGCGCCAGGCTAATTTGGAACAGAGTTTTCGAATTTTATTCCAATTAAACCAATATGTCTTGCCAGGTCTCTACTTTTTGATTGCTCTCTTTTCCTTGCTGACAGGAGAGATTCAGTTACTAGCTTTCTTGCTGGTAGGAGTGATCCATATTTATATCGGTGTGATGCAGTTGCCTATGGTGAAACGTTATTTCAAATAAAGGAGTTTCTATGATTCGTGTTGAAAATGTAAGCAAAAGTTTTGGGAGCAAAAAAGCTCTTCATCAGATTTCTTTTGAGATTAAGGAGGGTGAAATCTTTGGTTTTCTTGGACCTTCTGGCTCAGGTAAAACAACTATGATCAATGTCTTAACAGGACAGTTGGCTGCAGATCAAGGGAAAACAGTTTTGTTAGGCAAGAATTCTCAAGATTTAACCTCAAATGATTTGGAACAAATTGGTATTGTTAGTGATGGCAGTGGTTTTTATGAAAAGATGAGTCTTTACAAAAATCTTCTCATCTACGCTAAGTTATATGGTCTCAAGTCAGATAGAGTAGTTCAGGTGCTCCAACAGGTTGGATTGGCAGATGCTAAAGATGTTATCGCAGAAAAACTATCTACAGGAATGAAACAACGAATGTTCTTGGCTCGTGCCCTTCTTAATGCACCTAAGATTCTCTTTCTAGATGAGCCAACCAGTGGCTTAGACCCTACAACATCTAAGATGATTCATACCCTACTTCAAGAATTAAAGCAGGCGGGGACAACGATCTTTCTGACCACGCATGATATGAATGAGGCAACTCTGCTTTGTGATCGTTTATCTCTTTTAAATAAGGGGAATTTAATAGAGTATGGAAGTCCGCAAGATATTATCCAGAAGTACCATGTGGATAAGAAAGTACGTGTGGTTTATAACGACGGACGAGAACAGATAGTTCCATTTGAAGAATTGCCACATTTAGATACGACAGATTTGATGGTGGTTCACTCTTGTGAGCCAACTTTAGAAGAAATCTTTATCAGATTGACAGGAGAAAAGTTAGATGTTTAGAAAATTAAATGCCCTACTATGGTTAAGAGTGCAAGTTCTTATTAGCAATTCAACTTTGTTAGCGACTTTATTGATGCCTTTTGGTATTGCTGTTTTTTATAATGAATTTTTAAATAAGAATGGACAATTAAGCCTATTTTTACTATCTGCTAGCTTGACGATGGTCTTGAGCATGGGAAGTGGTTATATGGTATCGATTATGATGGCAGAAGATAAGGAAAAACGAAATCTTAAATCACTCATTCTAAGTGGTGTGACAGCAACAGAATATACTTTTAGTATGCTTGTTCTTCCTATTCTGATAATGTTACTTGCTATGATTGTACTTCCCATCTATCTTAAAGTAGATCTATCAGGTTACTTATTTGCCTATGTTATCTATTTGCTCCTAGCAACTATTAGTATTATTTTTCTCAACCTTCTAATCGGTGCGGTGTCAGATACTCAATCTAAAGCGCAAGTTTATAGTATCTTCCCTATGTTAATTGTCTCTTGTTTACCTATAATTGCTCTTCAAAATGATACGATTCAGAAAGTGTTGGATTACTCTTTTATTGGTCCAATTGTAAATCTTTTAAATAAAAAAGGTGGGGAAATATCCTTTTCTAATATCGGCATGTTACTTGCCTGGGTACTTGTGTTAGGAATAGCAAACCTCTTTGTATTGAAAAACAGCTATAAAGCAAGATAGGAGACCTTTATGAAACTACTTAAAAACCTCGGCTGGTTTCTTCTAGCCATTCTATCCTTTTTATTCATCTATGGCTTCATTCAGGGGCTCGCGACTACTTCGCTTGCCTTAGGCGCTTCACCCTATGCTGTGACCTTGCTCTATGTGGCCTTGGCTGGAGTTTATGTGTACGGCATTTACAAATGGTATCAGAAAGGTCCTGTTCGTATTGAGAAGAGTGGCTTCAACCGATTTATTTGGCTCCCTGCCTTGGTTTGGTTCTTATCTCTGGTTGTCCAGTTTTTCTTGCCAAATGATCCTTCAGTAAATCAGCAAATAGCGATAGACTTGACCTTGTCTCAACCACTTTTCTCATTCTTTGCGGTCGTTATTTTTGCTCCTCTGACGGAAGAACTTATCTTTAGAGGGATGTTGGCACGTTACCTCTTTCCTAAACAGGACAATAGCAAACAAACTCTGCTTTTCCTTCTGGTAACTAGTGTTCTGTTTGCCTTGATTCATTCTCCAGGAACTTTGCAACAGTTTTTGGTTTATGCTAGTCTAGGATTGAGTTTGGGTCTGGCTTATGTAAGCCGAAAAGGTCTTCTTTACAGCATTTCTCTCCACGCTTTGAATAATTTAGTCAGCTTTTTGATGATTCTCATGCTATAATAGAGTCAGGAGGTCACATGAAACGAGTAATTTTATTAGCAGTGATTCAAGCAGTCGTTCTATTTTTCATCATTGGGGGACTAGCTTATGCCTTCAAGGGCGATTTCTTCTATAGCCATCTAGCAGTGGTCTTTGCCCCTATTGCCGGTATCTGGCGTTTTGGGACAGCTTATACAACGGAAATCGTCTTGCCTCGAAAGGCAGCCGAAATCGCTGAAAAGCGTAAAGCAGGCAAAAATTCAAAATAAGAGAGTCCGATGAAGTTCATCGGATTTTTTATTGGCGTTAATTTTTAGGGCCTTCATTTGATTTTTAAAGACTAACAAACTTTTCTGATGATTTTCATGAAGAGCCTGCGCTTTTATGGTAAAATAGTAACAGAATAAAAGAGGAGAGAAACAATGAAACGTAGTATGTATGCTGGTCGTGTTCGTGAGGAACACATCGGACAAGAAATTACCTTGAAAGGATGGGTTGGCCGTCGTCGTGACCTTGGTGGTTTGATCTTTATCGACCTTCGTGACCGTGAAGGAATCATGCAGTTGGTTATCAACCCTGAAAAAGTATCTGCAGAGGTCATGGCAACAGCTGAAAGCCTTCGTAGCGAATTTGTTATCGAAGTAACTGGTCAAGTCGTTGCGCGTGAGCAAGCCAATGATAAATTGCCAACAGGTGCAGTTGAGTTAAATGTGACAGCCTTGACAGTATTGAATACAGCTAAGACAACACCATTTGAGATTAAGGATGGGATTGAGGCCAATGACGATACACGTTTGCGTTACCGTTACCTTGACCTTCGTCGTCCAGAGATGTTGGAAAATCTTAAACTTCGTGCCAAGGTGACCCACTCTATCCGCAACTACTTGGATGAGTTGGAGTTTATCGATGTGGAGACACCATTCCTTTCTAAGTCAACACCAGAAGGGGCGCGTGACTATTTGGTGCCATCTCGTGTTAATAAAGGGCATTTTTACGCCCTTCCTCAAAGTCCACAAATCACGAAACAGCTCTTGATGAATGCTGGTTTTGACCGTTACTACCAAATCGTTAAATGTTTCCGTGACGAGGACTTGCGTGGTGACCGCCAGCCTGAGTTCACTCAGGTCGACTTGGAAACTTCATTCCTTACGGAGCAAGAAATCCAAGATATCACAGAAGGATTGATTGCGCGCGTGATGAAAGAAACCAAAGGTATCGAAGTAACGTTGCCATTCCCTCGTATGAAATACGATGATGCCATGGCTCTTTACGGTTCTGACAAGCCAGATACCCGTTTTGACATGTTGCTTCAGGACTTGACAGAAGTGGTCAAAGGTGTTGACTTCAAAGTCTTTTCAGAAGCACCTGCTGTAAAAGCAATTGTAGTCAAAGGCGCAGCGGACAACTACTCACGTAAAGACATCGACAAGATGACAGAAGTAGCCAAACAGTATGGTGCCAAAGGTCTTGCTTGGGTCAAGGTGGTTGATGGAGAATTAAACGGACCAGTTGCTAAGTTTTTGACTGGCATCCAAGCAGAATTGACAAGTGCGCTTGCTCTTGAAAATAAGGACTTGGTTCTCTTTGTGGCGGATACGCTTGAGGTGGCCAATGCAACGCTCGGTGCCCTTCGTGGACGTATTGCCAAAGAGCTTGGCTTGATTGATAACGATAAATTCAACTTCCTTTGGGTGGTTGACTGGCCAATGTTTGAATGGTCTGAAGAAGAAGGCCGTTACATGAGCGCCCACCATCCATTTACCCTTCCGCAGGAAGAAACAGCTCACGAATTAGAAGGTGATTTGGCTAAGGTTCGTGCCATTGCTTACGATATCGTCTTGAACGGTTATGAGCTTGGTGGTGGTAGCCTTCGTATCAACCAAAAAGACCTTCAAGAACGCATGTTCAAGGCTCTTGGTTTCTCAGCCGAAGAAGCAAATGACCAGTTTGGCTTCCTTCTTGAAGCCATGGACTATGGTTTCCCACCACACGGTGGCTTGGCTATCGGGCTTGACCGATTTGTCATGCTCTTAGCAGGAGAAGAAAATATCCGTGAAGTCATCGCCTTTCCTAAGAATAACAAGGCAACTGACCCAATGACACAAGCTCCTTCAACAGTAGCTCTCAAACAACTAGAGGAACTCAGCTTACAAGTAGAAGAAGATGAAACAAGCAAAACGAATTAAGCGGTGGCGCTATTATCTGCGCCGCTTTGCTCATCAGATAAAAATTTTACGTGTCTTACAAAGCATCTCTCGCGAAAAATATGATGAGAAGATTTCGGCCTCTCTGGTCTATGGATTTTTATCAGCAGTAGCAGTCAATTTCTTTTTCCAACCAGGGCATGTGTATTCGAGTGGTGCGACAGGTCTGGCACAGATTATCTCTGCCTTGAGTAATCACTGGTTTGGTTTTCATATTCCGATTTCGCTAACCTTCTACGCCATTAATTTTCCTTTGATGGTCTTGGCTTGGTATCAGATTGGGCATAAGTTCACCGTCTTTACTTTTATCACGGTATCCATGAGTTCCTTCTTTATCCAGTTTGTCCCTGTGGCGACCTTGACGGAGGATCCCATTATCAATGCCCTTTTTGGGGGTGTTGTCATGGGCTTGGGGATTGGTTTTGCTCTTCGCAACAATATCTCCAGTGGTGGAACGGATATCGTCAGCCTGACCATTCGCAAGAAAACAGGTAAGAATGTTGGTAGTATTTCTTTCTTGGTCAATGGGACCATCATGCTGATAGCAGGTTTGACCTTTGGTTGGAAATACGCTCTCTACTCTATGATTACCATCTTTGTCTCTAGCCGTGTGACAGACGCTGTCTTTACTAAGCAAAAACGCATGCAGGCCATGATTGTGACCAATCATCCAGACAAGGTAATTGAAAAAATCCATAAAAAATTGCACCGCGGAGCAACCATGATCCACGATGCAGAAGGAACCTATAATCACGAAAGAAAGGCAGTTTTAATCACTGTCATTACACGTGCAGAGTTTAATGAATTTAAACAGATTATGAAACAGGTGGACCCAGGCGCCTTTGTCTCTGTATCTGAGAATGTTCATATTCTGGGACGATTCGTTGAAACAGAAAATTAATACTCTTCGAAAATCTCTTCAAACCACGTCAGCTTTATCTGCAACCTTAAAGCTGTGCTTTGAGCAACCTGCGGCTAGCTTCCTAGTTTGCTCTTTGATTTTCATTGAGTATAGTGACCAAAAAAACCAGCGTGAGCTGGTTTTTATTTTTCGATAATTTTGTGGGCGATTAACTGACGGTAACAAATTTGTTTATTGCTTTTAGCATCGTTGATAATCTGAAGAATCGTTTCAAATGATGTTTGACCAAGTTCTAGGCTATTAATATCGACATAGGCCGCCAAGTTGAGCTTGGGATTGACTGAGTCGAAGCTGAGAACAGGGACATCCAGCTGGTGCTTAGCGATGTAGTCACAGACCCCTTCAGCTAGGAGGCTATCAGTTGTGATGATAGCATCAATCATAGGATCATGTTTAAATAAACGCTTACTGAATTGATAACCTTTTTCTTCTAGAAATTCGTTCGCAAAATAGGTCAAGTTACTGTCAAGAGGCAGTTGGTACTGTTTGAGTGCTGACTCATAGCCTGTTAAACGGTCTTGTGTTACGAAGAGTCTCTTAGTCCCTCCAATAAAGGCAATTCGTTTGCAGCCTTTTTTGATGAAATATTCAGTCGCATCAAAACCAGCTTGAACATTGTCATTATCGACAAGGGGAATGAAGGGGGACAGAGATTTTCCGAGGATGAGGAAGGGGAACTGCTCATCAGCCACCAGTTTGACTAAAGGATCTTCCTCTTCGGCATAAAGGAAAATTAAACCGTCTACACGTTTACCATAGACCATTTGTGAGATGGCAGTAAGACGCTCCTTTTCATCTTTCCCTGTTGCTATCTGAATGGCATAGTGGTTTTCAGAGGCGACTTGAGAGATGCCACGTAGGACTGATGGAAAGAAGGGATTCTGATAGAAGGCATCTGAGTCATCAGGAAGAACTAAGCCGATAACTTGCGTATAACTGCTTACCAAACTGCGAGCGTTGAGGTTGGGGTGGTAATTGAGCTCCTTCATTGCCTTGCGAACACGTTTTTTTGTTTCGTCGCTAATGGTTGATTTATTTTGAATAACACGGGTTACGGTTGAAGGCGAAACACCAGCAGCCTTGGCCACGTCTTTAATCGTAACGGGCATAAAAATCTCCTATTTATGGTAATCTGGATCACGGAAATGCGTTTTATAAAAAATAGTGACCAGATACAGAACAAAAAGAATGTTTTGTACAGTGATGAGAGTTGTCATATTTTGGCCAAATAATCCCAAAATAAGCGTAATCAGAGTTGGTAATCCTAAACAGTTCAAGATAAAATGGTAGCACTCTTTAAAGGTTCTAAATGAAAAGAGGCGTGATTTCTTAGTGATATAAAGGAGAAGACTAGCCCCCAGAGAGACGATAAAGAAATTCAAACCAAAGAGGAAGCTAGCACCGAGAACTAGGAAGAGACTGATATAGACACGATTCTGCTGGTACCAGTCTTTAGAAATTGCTTGGGTCAAGCTGTCTTTACTTTTGAAACTCTCAGTCTCAATCGCTCGGTAAGAGACCCGGGTCAGTTCCTTGCTTTCCTTGCTGATGACTAGCTCATTCGTATCGAAATGCAGTTGCAAATCCTTCGGTAATTCCTTGCTTTGACTTGGACCGATTAAAAGAGAAGGGGCTTGACTAGCTGTTCCTGTATAAGTTAATTTACCATCAACAATTGTAGCATGTTCAGAGAGATCCTGGACAACCTCATCTGTCAATGGTTCATAGACATTATCGATAAAGGTTTCTAGCGGATAAGTTTCCTGGGAGCTGTTTTGGATGGCAATGGGTACCATAGACAAGCTGATCAGGAAGATGCTGGTAAAGAGCAGTTGAAACCAGTTGAGCCCGAAACGTTTGGATAGGGGCTTACGAAATCCCCAAATACTTGAAAAATAGGAAAATGGATATGGAAGCATAGGTATCTTTCTAAAAGGTGTTTTCTATATGAGTATTATTATATAGAGAAATGCGCTTTATTTCAAGTCTAGGAGAAAAATTGCTTGTTGCAAGGATAGTTTTATAGTCACAAGATCCAAAATGAAAAAGGGTGGCGGGGATATATTATCCCTTGTCGCCACCACTTGTAAGTCCTGAAACAAAGTTCTTTTGTAGGAAGAAGAAGAGAATACAGATTGGAAGAGCGATGAGGATAGCACCTGCTGAGAAGTAGGCAATCTTCATGTTTTTCGCATTGTTAACGAAGGTTTGGAGACCAACGGCAACAGTAAAGTATTCTTTCTCACGAAGCAAGAAACTAGAGAGGATGTAGTCCCCGAAAGGTCCCATGAAGGCCCAGAGAGCTTGTACGGCAACCATTGGGCGAACAAGTGGAAGAACAATTTGCCAGAAGCGGCGGAAGTGTCCTGCACCGTCTAGTTTTGCAGATTCGTCTAGAGACATTGGTACTGTATCGAAGTAGCCTTTCATGAGCCAAGCATTCATCGGGATACCTCCACCAACGTATAGGAAGATGAGGAACCAGCTGTGGTTAAGGGCGTTCAACATAAGCGCCATAACGAAGAAGGCTGTCAAAGCGGCCATGGTTGGCACCATTTGGATAATCAAGAAGAAAACCAAACTTTGTTTACGAGCCAAGAAGTTGTAACGGCTGTAGGCATAGCCAGCAAGTACGATGATACTTGTTTGAACAGCCATAGTAATCAAGGCGATAATCAAAGTGTTGAGGTACCAAGTACCGTACAAGGTTTCAGAGAAGAGTCCTTGGAAGTTAGCAAAACTAAAGTCGACGTTGCTGTCTAGTTTAAAGGCTACTACGTTACCAGTCTTGAAGGCTGACATAATGGTAATCAACAGTGGATAGATAATCACAATTGAGAGACCAATCAGGTAAAGGTATGTAAGGGTTTGAGTCAGTCTACGTTTGAGTTTAATTGAGTTATTCATCTTAGACGTCCTCCATATCAAATGCGTGTAGTTTCTTGAATGCGATCATAGAGATTGAGATGACAATGATAGAGATAATCAAGGTAACAGCTGCCGCCATTGAGTATTGAGGAGATGTACCTGTTGTCAAACGGTAGATCCATGAAATCAAGATATCGGTTGAACCAGCTCCACCACCGACACTACCAGGTCCTCCAGCATTGAAGAGGTACATGATAGAGAAGTTGTTAAAGTTGAAGGTGTATTGACTAATCAAAGTAGGCGCAGCAACAGCCAAGATCATTGGGAAAGTGATGTTGCGGAATTTTTGCCAAGCATTGGCACCGTCAATATAAGCTGCTTCGTAAAGGTCGTTAGGAATAGATTGCAAGATACCCAATGTCAAAACGTAGATGTATGGGAATCCAAGCCAACCTTGCATCATAATCAAGGCAATCTTAGTCCAAGTTGGGTCTGTTTTCCAAGGAATAAGAGCCCCATCAAGGAAAGGAAGGAATTTAGCCAAGATTGGCAATACTTGAGTGTTGATAGCTCCGACACTATCGTTAAACATGTTTGAGAATGTCAAGATAGTGATGAAAGCTGGAACAGCCCAAGGAAGAAGGAAAATAACACCAAAGATACGTTTTCCTTTGATAAATGGTTGGTTAGCAATGATAGCGGTGAAGATACCGATGACGATCTGTAAAGTAGAAGCTGCCAAAGCCCAGATGATGGTCCAAGAAAGAACGGCACCAAAGGCTGAACGGAAGGTACTCAAGCTCCAGATGTTTGTAAAGTTGGTCAAACCAACCCAGTCCAACAATTTGTTTGGTGGCAAGTGTTGGAAGTCATAGTTTGTGAAGGCGATCATCAAGGTTACGATAACTGGGAAGATAATCGCGAAGGTCATGGCAACATAAGATGGAATGATCAAGAGGTAAGGGAAGCCATTTTCATAAATCCCTTTGATCATGTCTTTGAAGGTACGTGGAACGGGAATTCCATTGTTAATACGTTTTGCAATTGTATGTGCATCTTTGATATTTGCGAAATAAAAGAGTACATAAACGACTACAAAGATTAAATGGAAGGCACCACGAATCAGCATAAAGAGGGAATTATCACGACCTGGCTTGTCACCAAGAGTGATGAGATTGCTCAATTCAGGGGCTGCAAGTGCTAGGAAGTAAAGGACGAATACAAGGGTTACACCAAGGAAGATAAAACCTTTTGCTTTTTGTTTATTGTAAATCTGTCCTAACCCAGGAATGATAGACAGCAGGGCTGCTTTACTAGGTTGTTGCTTTTCCATAATAACTCCTTTCATAGAATACTGGTTTTTAGATAAAACCTAAACTATTTATGTTTCTATTGATAAATTCAAAGGGGGATTTGAATTCCACCCCCCTTGAACAAATTTTTTATTCACCAAATTTTTGTTTGATTGTTTCTTTGATCAATGTTACAGCATCGTTAGCAGCTGTTTTAGCATCTTTCTTACCGCTTACAGAGTCAAAGAGCATGTTAGCAGCTGGTTCCCAAACTGCAGACATTTGAGAGATGTTTGGCATTGGTTGAGCGTTCTTGAACTGTTTGATAACAGCTGTTGTCAACTCATCGTTTTTACCTTCAGCGTATGAACGAGCTTCAGTATTAGCTGGGATTTCGTTAGTTGCATCGTAGAAGGCTTTTTGTTGTTCAGTTGAAACAAGGAAGTCTACAAATTTTTGTGCTCCTTCAAGGTTCTTAGTGCTTGATGGGATGATCCAAGCTTTACCACCACCGAATGCTGCGTAGTCTTTTCCGTTTGGAAGAGTTGGGATAGTTGCAACACCGTAGTTTACTTTAGCATCTTTGAATGCTTGAGCTTTCCAAGGTCCATCAATGATAGCAGCTGTTTTACCTTCTTGGAATTGAGTTTGGATTAAGTTTCCAGCAGCTGTACCATCTTGCATACCTTTAGGCCATTTTTCATACCAAGATTTAGCGTAGTTGATACCTGCGATAGAACCGTCGTTTGCAAGACCGATGTCTTTAGCATCTTTACCGTTTTGTCCGAATACGTAAGCACCGTTACCAGCAAGAAGTCCGTATGCATAGTAGAAGTTTGTCCAGTCAGCTAGGAAAGCAGAAGTTTTTCCATCTTCTCCAGCGAAGGCATATTTGCTATCTTTAGCAAGGTTTTCTAAGTCAGCAAAAGTTTTTGGAGCTTCTTTTACCAAGTCTTTGTTGTAGTACATAACAAGTGACTCGATAACGGCAGGAGCACCGTAAACTTTACCGTCAGCAGCTGTTACAAGAGATTTAGTTTTATCATCTGTTTTAGCGCCGTCACTCAATTTCACTTCTGAAAGTTGTCCGTCAGTACCAAGGCTACCTACACGGTCGTATGGAGCCATCATAACGTCAGCAGCTTGACCTGATTGGTTGTCAAGAGAAAGTTTGTCAAGACCACCAAGTTGGTCACCAGATTTGATGTTAACTTTTGTTCCTGATTCTTTTTCATAAGCTTTAGCAACTGTTTCAGCAAAAGCTTTGTATTGGTCTTCGACGTAAAGAGTGATTTCTTTCGCTTCAGATGAACCAGAGTCAGCAGGCTTATCAGCAGTTTTGCTTCCGCAAGCTACCAAAAGTAAGCTAGCAAGTGTAACAGTTCCAAGCACCGCAGCGCTTTTCATGAATTTAGATGACATAGTGTATTCCTCCTAAAGAATAACAAATTTTATAATGAGGAAACGCAAACGTTTTCCTTTATGGCACTAGTATAGCACAAATAGAAAACGGTTGCAAGTGTTTTTTGTAAAAATTTTAAAAAAATTTCACGAAAATGGTAAGCGTTTTATTTGTTTATAATAGAAGAAAAGTCAGAAAATATATTTTCACGATTTTACTGAAATTATTTAGGGAAACGATTGCCTAAATTTTGAACAAAAAATAAATTGCTCTAGACCAAAAGTAGACTAAGTTGCCCCTTCTATTTGTAGTTGAAGAAGATTTTGCAAATAGAAAAGAAAAAATGTATATGTATACATAAATAAGGACAAGTTTTTTTAAAAAATAATCAAAAAGTTTTTTTAAAACCGCTTGCAATTATTCCAAAAATGAAGTATACTTATATTAACGCAAACGTTTGCGTCCAAAAAATGAAAAATTAAACTACAAATACACGAGGTGTTGTTTATGAAAAAACGTCAAAGTGGTGTGTTGATGCACATCTCTTCTCTCCCAGGAGCTTACGGAATCGGATCATTTGGTCAGAGTGCTTACGACTTCGTTGATTTCTTGGTTCGCACGAAACAACGTTACTGGCAAATCCTTCCATTAGGAACAACTAGTTACGGAGATTCTCCTTACCAATCTTTCTCAGCTTTCGCAGGGAACACTCATTTTATCGATTTAGATATCTTGGTGGAGCAAGGTTTGTTGGAAACAAGTGACCTTGAAGGGGTTGACTTTGGTAGCGATGCGTCTGAAGTTGATTATGCGAAAATCTACTATGCACGTCGTCCTCTTTTAGAAAAAGCGGTAAAACGTTTCTTGGAAGTAGGAGATGTTAAAGATTTTGAGAAATTTGCTCAAGACAACCAATCATGGCTTGAACTCTTTGCAGAGTATATGGCTATCAAAGAGCATTTTGACAATCTTGCTTGGACTGAATGGCCAGATGCAGATGCTCGTGCTCGTAAAGCTTCAGCACTTGAAAGCTACCGTGAGGAATTATCAGACAAGTTGGTTTACCACCGTGTGACTCAATACTTCTTTTTCCAACAATGGTTGAAATTGAAAGCATACGCTAATGACAACCACATCGAAATCGTTGGGGACATGCCAATCTATGTAGCGGAAGATTCAAGCGATATGTGGGCAAATCCACATCTCTTCAAGACAGATGTCAACGGTAAGGCGACTTGCATCGCAGGATGCCCACCAGATGAATTTTCTGCAACTGGTCAGCTTTGGGGTAACCCAATCTATGACTGGGAAGCAATGGACAAAGACGGCTACAAATGGTGGATTGAACGCTTGCGTGAAAGCTTCAAAATCTACGATATCGTTCGTATCGACCACTTCCGTGGTTTCGAATCTTACTGGGAAATCCCTGCTGGTTCCGATACAGCGGCACCTGGTGAGTGGGTGAAAGGTCCTGGCTACAAGCTTTTTGCAGCCGTTAAGGAAGAACTTGGCGAGCTAAACATCATCGCCGAAGACCTTGGTTTCATGACAGACGAAGTTATCGAATTGCGTGAACGTACTGGCTTCCCAGGAATGAAGATTCTTCAATTTGCTTTCAACCCAGAAGACGAAAGCATCGATAGCCCACACTTGGCACCTGCTAACTCAGTAATGTACACAGGAACACACGATAACAATACGGTCCTTGGTTGGTACCGTAACGAGATTGATGATGAGACTCGTGAGTACATGGCTCGCTATACTAACCGTAAAGAATACGAAACAGTGCCACACGCTATGCTTCGTACAGTCTTTTCATCAGTTAGCTTCATGGCAATTGCAACCATGCAAGATTTGCTAGAATTGGATGAGACAGCTCGTATGAACTTCCCATCTACCCTTGGTGGAAACTGGTCTTGGCGTATGACTGAAGATCAATTGACACCAGCTGTCGAGGAAGGTTTGCTTGACTTGACAACAATCTATCGACGAATTAATGAAAATTTGGTAGAATTAAAGAAATAATACAACATCAGGAGACACCTTAAACATGTTATCACTACAAGAATTTGTACAAAATCGTTACAATAAAACCATTGCAGAATGTAGCAATGAAGAGCTTTACCTGGCTCTTCTTAACTACAGCAAGCTTGCAAGTAGCCAAAAACCAGTTAACACTGGTAAGAAAAAAGTTTACTATATCTCAGCTGAGTTCTTGATTGGTAAACTCTTGTCAAACAACTTGATCAACCTTGGTCTTTACGACGATGTAAAAAAAGAACTTGCAGCTGCAGGTAAAGACTTGATCGAAGTAGAAGAAGTTGAATTGGAACCATCTCTTGGTAATGGTGGTTTGGGACGTTTGGCTGCCTGCTTTATCGACTCAATTGCTACTCTTGGTTTGAACGGTGACGGTGTTGGTCTTAACTACCACTTTGGTCTATTCCAACAAGTTCTTAAAAACAACCAACAAGAAACAATTCCAAATGCATGGTTGACAGAGCAAAACTGGTTGGTTCGCTCAAGCCGTAGCTACCAAGTGCCATTTGCAGACTTTACTTTGACATCAACTCTTTATGATATCGATGTTACTGGTTATGAGACAGCAACTAAAAACCGCTTGCGTTTGTTTGACTTGGATTCAGTTGATTCTTCTATCATTAAAGACGGTATCAACTTTGACAAGACAGATATCGCTCGCAACTTGACTCTTTTCCTTTACCCAGATGATAGTGACCGTCAAGGTGAATTGCTCCGTATCTTCCAACAATACTTCATGGTTTCAAACGGTGCGCAATTGATTATCGACGAAGCAATCGAAAAAGGAAGCAACTTGCATGACCTTGCTGACTACGCAGTTGTACAAATCAACGATACTCACCCATCAATGGTTATCCCTGAATTGATCCGTCTTTTGACTGCACGTGGTATCGAGCTTGACGAAGCAATCTCAATCGTTCGTAGCATGACTGCCTACACTAACCACACAATCCTTGCTGAAGCTCTTGAAAAATGGCCTCTTGAATTCTTGCAAGAAGTGGTTCCTCACTTGGTACCAATCATCGAAGAATTGGACCGTCGTGTGAAAGCAGAGTACAAAGATCCAGCTGTTCAAATTATCGACGAGAGTGGACGTGTTCACATGGCCCACATGGATATCCACTACGGATACAGTGTTAACGGGGTAGCAGCACTCCACACTGAAATCTTGAAGAACTCTGAGTTGAAAGCCTTCTACGACCTTTACCCAGAAAAATTCAACAACAAAACAAACGGTATCACTTTCCGTCGTTGGCTCATGCATGCCAACCCAAGACTGTCTCACTACTTGGATGAGATTATTGGAGAAGGTTGGCACCATGAAGCAGATGAGCTTGAAAAACTCTTGTCTTATGAAGATAAAGCAGCTGTCAAAGAAAAATTGGAAAGCATCAAGGCTCACAACAAACGTAAATTGGCTCGTCACTTGAAAGAACATCAAGGTGTGGAAATCAATACAAACTCTATCTTTGATATCCAAATCAAACGTCTTCACGAGTACAAACGCCAACAAATGAACGCTTTGTATGTAATCCACAAATACCTTGACATCAAAGCTGGTAACATCCCTGCTCGCCCAATCACAATCTTCTTTGGTGGTAAAGCAGCTCCAGCCTACACAATCGCTCAAGACATCATCCACTTGATCCTTTGCATGTCAGAAGTTATTGCTAACGATCCAGCAGTAGCTCCACACTTGCAAGTAGTTATGGTTGAAAACTACAACGTTACTGCAGCAAGCTTCCTTATCCCAGCATGTGACATCTCAGAGCAAATCTCACTTGCTTCTAAAGAAGCTTCAGGTACTGGTAACATGAAATTCATGTTGAACGGAGCTTTGACTCTTGGTACTATGGACGGTGCTAATGTGGAAATCGCTGAGTTGGTTGGAGATGAAAACATCTACATCTTCGGTGAAGATTCAGAAACTGTTATCGACCTTTACGATAAAGCAGCATACAAATCAAGCGAATTCTACGCTCGTGAAGCTATCAAACCATTGGTTGACTTCATCGTTAGCGATGCAGTTCTTGCAGCTGGAAACAAAGAACGCTTGGAACGTCTTTACAATGAATTGATCAACAAAGACTGGTTCATGACTCTTCTTGACTTGGAAGACTACATCAAGGTTAAAGAGCAAATGTTGGCTGACTATGAAGACCGTGACGCATGGTTGGATAAAGTCATCGTTAACATCTCTAAAGCAGGATTCTTCTCATCTGACCGTACAATCGCTCAGTACAACGAAGATATCTGGCACTTAGACTAAGATACAAATTTATACTAATACATCTTGTAAAAAAGCGAGTTTCGGTTGAAATTCGCTTTTTTGCCTCTTTATTTGAATACTGTGGATTTGGGTCAATCCTGTCTAAAAATAGAGAGAAATCATAGATAGCTTAAACGCATAGAAATGAGGCTTTTATTGTTTTTTCATCCTCATGTTTCTTCGTAGTTGATTACTTCATATCCCTTGCATACGCTTACACGAAGTATTATAATATGATTATAGGAAAGAAGGTGTTTTTATGTGGAAAAAATATTTTTCAAAATATAAATGGACTGATTTATTTTGGATACTATTTGTGATTTTGACATGCCTCTTGGCGGGTAATAATACTCTTTTTCCCCTTACCCATCAAGAAATCTCTTATCATGGTTGCTTATTGGGAATTACACTCGCCTTATTTCACTTGCTATTTATTGATAAGTTTGTTATCTCGAATCGAAAATAAAGTTTAGGGCTATGCTTGGCTGTGTACCTTTAGGATTGATTTTTGGAGGAAGATTTTGTCTCTATTATTTATTATTTTAAATTTGTTTATCTTGTACAAGATCTATTCTTTGAGACGGGAGAAATCGAAATACTTGATTTATACGGCCTATATCATATTTGGGGTAAATGTACTATATGGTATTCAATGGTTATTAAGAGAACTGATTTCAAAGATTTCCACTTAATATGTATGGAAACTATAACAAAACGCATAAGATTAAGGTTTAAGCGCCTGTTCTTATGCGTTTTCGTAATATTGAAGATTCTCAGTAAGTTTTCTACTTTTGCGAAGTCTAGTTTACAATGCTTTCCCAACAAGTATTTCAGCCTCAATGGTAATCTCTGTCAAGTCGCTCCAGTCAATCTTACTCTGGTCGACATGAAAGAGTAGAGGGGTCATGCTGAGTAGGGCATGGAGTTGCTCTGCTGTGATAGGTTTGGTCAGAGAGGCAGTTTGGCTAGATAGGATGGTAAAGTTTTCTTGGAAATGTTCCTTGACATCTTGATTGGAATAGTCCTTCTTTGTCAGCTGGTCTTGTACCTTCTGGCGTATTTCCTTGAGGTGATTTTCCGTTGGGATGACCTTTATCAAGACACCATCTTTGGATAAGACGCGACGAAATTCTCCATAGTTGGCAGGTGAGAAGATATCGAGCAGGATATCCATACTAGCGTCTTTTATAGGAAGTCGTGCCAAGTCGCCAACGAACCAATTGACTGCCCAGTTGGGTTCGCTCTTGGCAGCGATTTGGACTGAATCTTTGGAGATGTCAAAGGCATAGAAGGTTTTGTCAGGATTCCTTTCTTGAAGCTTGCGAGAATAGAATCCTTCACCACAACCGATATCTAAAATTGTTTTGGCATTTTTTGAGTTTGAAAGTAAATCAGAGACGACCTCTAAAATAGCTTGATAAAATCCAGCTTCTAGGATTTGTTGGCGGTTTTGAAAGTTTTCCTTGTTGTAGTTGGCAGATTGCTTGATTTGAGGTGCTAGATTGACATAGCCAAATTTTGCTAAGTCAAAAGAATGGCGGTTGCAGCACTTGAGACTAGTTTCTAACAGAGTCAGATTTTCTTGACAGATAGGACAGGCAAAGGCAGTCGCAGAAGCAAAACGCTGAAGTTTGGGTTTGAGATTTGTATTCATAGTTTAAGTGTATCAAAAGAGACAACTGAAAGCAACCTTAGGAATAAGTAGATGGGAGATTCAGTAGAAATAAAACTAATTCTCCAATTTATAGAATGAAATTGCTTTTATATCTAAATTGCTATATAATAATGATAAGGAGGAAATAAGTATGTTAAAAGAAGTATTAACCGTCGCAAAAGTTGCGAAAAAATCATCACTCTTTTTGGGTGGTGTCGCATTTGGTACCCTTGGTTTGAAAATCTTGGCAAGTAAGGAAGCTAAAAAAGGTTATTCTAAAGCTTTGGCTAAGGCTTATAAGTTAAAAGACGAGCTAGATGCATCTGTTTCTGTTGTGAAGCAACATGGAGATGATGTCTTGCAAGATGCCAAATATTTGTACGAGCAAGAAAAAAAAGAAGAGCAATTAGATAGCCTTATAGGGGAATAATATGTCTTTTAAGGTGCTACATAGAGGATACCAACATATCCGACTATCATCTTCTTTTTCACTCACCTTGGATATTCAAGACTATCTTCGTTCCTTGGCGAGAGATGAAAAGGGGATTGAGTCCATCCAGTTTTACATGGATCAACAGCACTTTACTCTACGCATAAAAGAAGGCTTTTCTGTATTAGATAATGCAGAAGCCTTTTTAAAAAGAATTGATAAAGGGAAAGTTTCTGAGTTGATGACTCTTCCCATTCGTAGAGAAGAGAGTGCTTATTCTATTGTTTCAGGTGCAGCGATTAAGCGTATACTTTTTCGTAGTTTTGTGCCGTATCCTATTCGCTATATATGGACTTGTTATCAGGCTTTTGGCTATATTAGAGAAGCCTATCAAACACTAGCACGTAAGGAACTAACGATGGAGGTCTTGGACTGTTCGGCGATTTTATTGTCCTTGTTTATGAACCAATCCAAGACGGCTAGCAATATCATGTTTATGCTTGATTTGGGGAATCATTTAGATCAGTGGTCCTTGAAAAAAACTGCAACAGATTTAGAACAAAGTCTTCTTGCAAAAGAGAGCGATGTATTCCTAGTACAGGACGATATGGTTGTTAGTATCAAGAGTTCCGATGTTCAAATAGGAGATGTCTTGATCTTATCTCAAGGAAATGAAATTCTGTTTGATGGACAAGTAGTTTCAGGTTTAGGTATGGTCAACGAAAGTTCCTTGACGGGAGAGAGTTTTCCAGTTGAAAAAAGAGAGTCTGATTTGGTTTGTGCAAATACAGTATTAGAAACTGGAGAGTTACGCATTCGTGTAACCGATAATCAGATGAACAGCCGGATTTTACAACTGATTGAGTTGATGAAGAAATCTGAAGAAAACAAGAAAACGAAACAACGCTATTTCATCAAGATGGCGGACAAGGTCGTCAAATATAATTTCTTGGGGGCTGGGCTGACTTACCTATTAACAGGTTCTTTTTCTAAGGCTATCTCTTTCCTATTGGTCGATTTCTCCTGCGCTTTGAAAATCTCTACTCCTGTAGCTTATTTGACAGCTATCAAGGAGGGGTTGAATCGTGAAATGGTGATTAAGGATGGAGATGTTCTGGAGAAATATCTGGAAGTTGATACTTTCTTGTTTGATAAGACGGGAACAATCACAACTAGCTATCCGATAGTTGAAAAGGTGTTACCTTTTGGGGACTATAGTGAGGAAGATATTCTCAGAATCAGTGCCTGTCTTGAGGAACATATTTATCATCCTATTGCTAATGCCATCGTCAAGCAAGCTGAGATAGAGGGGATTGAACATGAGGAAATGCATGGGAAACTCCAATATATCGCAAGCAAGGGGATCAAATCTCATATAGATGGCCAACCAGTTCTTATTGGGAATTATGTTTTGATGCAGGATGAGCAGATTCATATCAGTTCAGAACAAAATGCTTTAATTGAAGAGTACAAGAGTCACTACAATCTCTTATTCTTGGCTTATCAGAATGAATTGATTGGAATGTTCTGCATTCATACTCCTTTGAGAAAAGAAGCAAAAGCATCCTTGGAGAAACTTAAGGCACAAGGGAAAAAATTGATTCTGGCAACAGGGGACACCTTGGTTAGAACAGAGGAATTAGTCAAAGATTTGCCCTTTGATCAGGTCTATACAGACTTGAAACCTGATGGGAAATTTGAGTTAGTAGAGGAACTGCAGAAAGCAGGTCACACTATTTTGATGGTTGGAGATGGCTTGAATGACTCAGCTGCTCTAACCCTATCAGATATCGGTGTGGTGATGAATGAGAGTGCAGATATTTCTAAGCAGATGAGTGATATCTTATTGTTAGATAATCGCTTGGATTTCTTCCAAGAGTTGGATTCGCTATCATCATCTTTGCAAACACTCATCAAGAAGAATATTCAAGATACCGTTGTCGTAAATAGTAGTTTGATTGGCTTTGGCTTGTTTAACTGGCTCAGCCCTTCAAATCTCTCTATCTTACATAATCTAACAACCTTGCGCATTGTACTGCGTAGCCTGTCTATTAAAAATAGATAGATGAGAGTTATTAACAGCAAAAAGGAGTTACCTTTCTCGAGGGTAACTCCTTTGTTTATAGATAAATGTTGAATAGTTTAGTAAGTCAATACAAAGTATTTCTTCTTACCGCGACGGATAACAGTCAGTTCGTTCTCTAACTTATCAGCATCACTCAAGACATAGTCTAGATCTTGGATGCGGTCACCGTTGACGTAGATAGCTCCGTTTTGGACGTCTTCACGGGCTTGGCGTTTTGAGTTGACCACACCAGATGCCACGAGGAGTTCCACGATATTGTGGTTTTCGTCTGCTTGTACTTGGTAGTTTGGTACTCCACGAAGTCCTTGTTTGAGTTCTTTGACAGAAAGGTTTTTGATGTTTCCCGCAAAGAGTTGCTCAGTGATGTTGAGGGCTTCTTTGTAAGATTCTTCGCCGTGAACAAGTGTAACAACTTCACGAGCCAAGACTTTTTGCGCCAAGCGTTCGTGTGGAGCCACTTCAAATTGTTTACGGATTTCTTCAATCTCATCAAGTGACAAGAAAGTAAAGATTTTCAAGAAGCGAACAGCGTCAGCGTCCATAACGTTCATCCAGAATTGGTACATTTCATATGGAGAAGTCTTTTCAGGATTGAGCCAGACTGCGTTTCCTTCTGATTTACCAAATTTTTTACCAGTTGCATCTGTGATCAATGGAACAGTGATAACGTGGCCTGTCTTGTCAGCCTTACGACGAAGCAATTCAGTACCAGCTGTCATATTTCCCCACTGGTCAGAACCACCGATTTGAAGCGTTACGTTGTGGTCTTGGTTAAGGACGAAGAAGTCGTAACCTTGCATGATTTGGTAGGCAAACTCAGTGTATGAAATTCCCGTTTCAATCCGTTTTTTCACAGACTCCTTACTCATCATGTAGTTGACAGTGAAGTATTTTCCGATATCACGGAGGAAGTCAATGAAGCTGATGCTGCCAAACCAGTCGTAGTTGTTGACCATGACAGCCTTGTTTTCACCATTTTCAAAGTCAAGAAAACGAGAAAGTTGTCCTTGGATAGACTTGACCCAGCCATCTACTGTGTCTTTTGTTTGGAGACTACGTTCAGCATCTTTGAAGGACGGATCTCCGATGAGACCTGTAGCACCGCCAACGAGCGCATAAGGTTTGTGACCTGCTAGCTGCAAGCGACGACTTGTCAAGATTGCGACAAGGTGGCCTAGGTGAAGGCTGTCAGCAGTTGGATCGTAGCCAGTATAATAAGAAACTTGACCTTCTTCTAGGGCTTTACGCAAAGCTTCTTCATCAGTCGTTTGAAAAATCAAACCACGCTCTTTTAGCTCATCAAAAATGTGCATGTGTCTTTTCTCCTTTTTAAAAATATTGTTTCTACCTATTGTATCACAAACTTGGGCAATAGCCTAGTAGAATAAGGAAGAAAGTGGCTATTTTATTGAAAGTTTACCTTTTATGGTATAATAGATAGAGTGAGGAAATCCATGCAAAATCAATTAAATGAATTAAAACGAAAAATGCTGGAATTTTTCCAGCTAGTAAAATCAAAAATAAATCATAAAAAAACAGAGAAAGTCTCAGAAGAGAAGCAGTCGGATGGGACAGGTGGGAAAGTTCTGGCTATCCTAGGTAGCATTTTAGTTGCTATTAAGGGCATTCTGAATACTCTCTTTATTCTAGGCTTTATCGGTGGGCTTTTTGGTGCTGGTGTAGCTCTTGGTTATGGAGTTGCTTTGTTTGATAAGGCTAAGGTTCCCCAAACGGAGGACTTGGTCAAACAGGTTAAAAATATTTCTTCCATCTCAGAAATTGTTTACGCAGATGGGAGTGTCATTGCATCTATTGAGAGTGACCTACTGCGAACTTTTGTCTCATCTGAGGAAATATCGGACAATCTCAAAAAGGCTATCGTTGCAACTGAGGATGAACATTTTCTTGAACATAAAGGGGTTGTACCAAAAGCTGTGATTCGGGCGACTTTGGGAACCTTTGCAGGCTTGGGCTCATCTAGCGGTGGCTCGACCTTGACCCAACAGTTAATCAAGCAACAAGTGGTCGGAGATGCTCCGACTTTGGCTCGTAAGGCTACAGAAATTGTCGATGCCCTTGCCTTGGAACGCAGCATGAGCAAGGATGAAATCTTGACGACTTATCTCAATGTTGCTCCCTTTGGTCGAAATCATAAAGGGCAGAATATTGCAGGTGCCCAGCAAGCTGCTGAAGGGATTTTTGGTATCGATGCCAACAAGTTAAGTATTCCTCAAGCCGCTTTCTTAGCAGGTTTGCCACAGAGTCCGATTACTTATTCTCCTTATGAAAATACTGGAGAGTTAAAGAGTGATGAAGACTTAGAACTTGGTTTGAAGCGGGCCAAGGATGTTCTCTACAACATGTACCGTACGGGTGCTCTGACTCAGGAAGAATACGACCAGTACAAGAATTATAATATCAAACAAGACTTCTTGCCATCAGGAACTGTCAATGCTGTTTCGAGAGATTACCTTTACTTTACGGCTATGGCTGAAGCGACAGACCGCATGTATGATTATTTAGTTCAACAGGACAATGTTTCTAGCCAAGAGTTGAAAAACGAGTCGATTCAAAAGGTCTATCATGAGCGAGCTGAGCAGGAACTAAGCAATGGCGGCTACAAAATCACTACAACAATCAATAAAAAAATCCATAACGCCATGCAAAATGCAGTTGCTAACTACGGTCGTTTGGTAGATGATTCGACTGGGCAGCCTGAAGTAGGGAATGTTTTGATGGACAATAAAACGGGGGCTGTTCTAGGCTTTGTTGGTGGTCGTAATTACCAGACTAACCAAAACAATCACGCCTTTGACACTAAGCGCTCGCCAGCCTCTACAACCAAGCCTTTGTTGGCCTACGGTATTGCCATTGACCAAGGTTTGATGGGAAGCGCTAGTATCTTGTCCAATTATCCGACAAAATTCTCTAATGGAAATCCTATCATGTATGTAAATAGTCCAGGTACAGGCATGATGACCCTGGGTGAAGCCTTGAACTATTCGTGGAATATCCCAGCCTATTGGACCTATCGCATGCTTCGTGAGAAGGGTGTGGATGTCAAGGGTTACATGGAGAAAATGGGTTACGAGATTCCGGAGTACGGTATTGAAAGTCTGCCTATGGGTGGTGGTATTGAAGTCACAGTTGCTCAGCATACCAATGGTTATCAAACAATTGCTAATAACGGTGTCTACCATCAGAAACATGTGATTTCTAAGATTGAATCACCTGACGGTAGAGTAATCTATGAATTCCAAGACAAGCCAGTTCAAGTGTATTCGAAGGCAACAGCAACAATTATGCAGAGTTTGCTTCGTGAGGTGATCTCATCTCGGATCACTTCAAGTTTCCAAACGGATTTGGCTTCTATCAATTCAAGCTTAGCTCGTGCAGACTGGATTGGTAAGACTGGTACAACCAATGAAGATGAAAATATGTGGCTCATGCTGTCAACACCAAGATTGACTCTAGGTGGTTGGCTAGGGCATGATGATAACCGCCCAATGGCTAAGGGGGCTGGGCATTATCGAAATGCCAAATATATGGCTTACTTGGTCAACGCTATCCACCAGGCTGAGCCTGGTGTTTGGGGCAATGAACGCTTTAATCTTGATTCTAGTGTGACCCAGTCTCAGGTCCTCAGATCTACAGGGCAGAAGCCTGGCAAAGTATCCGTTAATGGAAAAACAGTTGATCTTTCAGGTTCGACTGTTACCAGCTATTGGGCTAATAAGGCAGGGGCGCCAACGACCAGTTATCGCTTTGCTATTGGTGGAAGTGATGCGGATTATCAGAATGCTTGGTCTAGCATCGTGGGGAGTCTACCAACTCCATCAAGCTCCAGCAGTTCAAGTAGTAGCTCTAGCGACAGTAGTAACTCGAGTGCTACACGACTTTCTTCTTCAAGGACGAGACGATAAGTTCTATGAACTGTGCTAAATGAAGTGGCTAATCAATGGATTGCCACTTTTTTCTTTTGTCCTTTCGTGTTACAATAAAGGTATGAATCAGTATCAGAAAAAGATTGTTAAAGGAACCATTTATTCGCTCTTATCCGGCTTAATCTGGGGAATCTGTGGAATTCTAGGAGAGTATTTCTTTACTCATTATCAAGTGTCTTCTGGCTGGATTACTTCTATGCGTTTGACACTGGCAGGGAGTCTTGTGCTTATTTGGTCTGCAATGCAATTAAAATCACAAGTGCTAGATATTTGGCGAGATAAGAAAAATTACCTGCCCTTTTTAGCTTATGCTATTTTAGGGATTTTTTCAGTTCAGTATTTTTTCTATCTCTGTGTAGAATACTCAAATGCAGCGACAGCAACTATTTTACAGTTTATCAGTCCTGTCTTTATCCTCTTTTACAATCGCTTAATTTATAAAAAACGAGCGTCGAAAAGTGCTATTTTCTATGTTTTGATTGCTATGCTGGGTGTTGGCTTGATGGCGACAAAGGGAGACCTCTCTCAGTTATCCATGACGCCACTAGCTCTTATAACAGGTCTGTTGAGTGCCATGGGTGTTATGTTTAATGTTATCTTGCCCCAACCTTTCGCGAAGCGCTATGGTTTTGTACCGACGGTTGGGTGGGGGATGATTCTGGCAGGTTTATTTAGCAATGTCCTCTCGCCAGTGTATCAGCTTTCCTTTACTCTTGATATTTGGAGTATCTTGATTTGCCTTATTATCGCTTTCTTCGGGACGGCTTTTGCCTTTTTCATTTCTATGAAGGCGGTGTCCTTGGTTTCTCCCCTGGTAGTTTCTGTTATCAGTGCCAGTGAACCTCTCTCTTCTGCTCTCTTGAGTGTTTTGTTTTTAGGATTGGTGGTGGATTGGTCTCTTCTTCTAGCTATGGCCCTGATTATTTTACCTATGATTTTCCTATCGATAGAAGAAGCGAAAGAAAGTAAATAAAAAGTCTTTTCTTAATTCTAAAAGTGTGCTATACTAGAATAGTCAATAAAACACGGGGAGATAGTTGTGAAGAGTGTTTTTAGGTTGTATCGGTAGGGGCTTGCTTTTACCGACAGCACGTTTTATCTCACATCCCTAAAAATCATACCTAAAAACAAACAAAAAGGCTTCAAATTTGAGGCCTTTTTTGGTAGAATAGGTATCATTAAAATGAACTAGGAGGCGCTTATGACTGCTACAAAAATGAACGCTCAAGAAATTATCCAATTTATCGCCAATGCTGAAAAGAAAACCAGTGTTAAAGTAACCTTTGAAGGACAACTTGCAACTGCTGTGCCAAGCTCTGTTGTCAAACTAGGGAATGTCCTATTTGGAGACTGGAAGGACGTTGCTCCTCTTCTCGAAGGTTTGGTAGAAAATCAAGACTATGTTGTTGAGCAAGATGCTCGTAATTCAGCAGTTCCTTTGCTAGACAAACGTGCTATCAACGCTCGTATCGAGCCAGGTGCGATTATCCGTGACCAGGTTGAAATTGGTGACAACGCTGTTATCATGATGGGAGCGGTTATCAATATCGGTGCTGAAATTGGTGCAGGAACTATGATTGACATGGGGGCTATCCTTGGTGGCCGTGCCATCGTTGGGAAAAACAGCCACGTTGGTGCAGGTGCAGTTTTGGCAGGTGTGATTGAGCCAGCTAGCGCAGAACCAGTCCGTGTTGGAGACAATGTTCTTATCGGTGCTAATGCAGTGGTTATTGAAGGAGTTCAAATCGGTAGTGGTTCAGTTGTCGCAGCAGGAGCTATTGTTACCCAAGATGTCCCAGAAAACGTGGTGGTAGCAGGTGTTCCAGCTCGTATCATCAAAGAGATTGATGCCCAAACCCAACAAAAAACAGCGCTAGAGGATGCGCTTCGTACCTTATAATTGTAAAAGTAATAAAGAGGCGGAACCCTTCTTCCAGCCTCTTTCTGCTATATCGGAGGATAGATAGATGTTAGATTTGATTCAGACTAGACGAGATTTGCACCAGATTCCAGAGATTGGCTTGGAGGAGTTCAAGACTCAGGCTTATTTGCTGGATGTGATTGAGAAATTGACTGCGGGCAAGAATTTTGTCCAAGTTCGAACTTGGCGGACAGGTATTTTGGTTTACTTGCAGGGAAGTCAGCCAGAGCGGACTATTGGTTGGAGAACAGATATTGATGGTCTGCCGATCATCGAGCAAACAGGCCTTCCTTTCGTCTCTCAGCACCAAGGTCGTATGCACGCTTGTGGCCATGATTTCCACATGACTATTGCCTTAGGCTGTCTTGAGCGAGCCCTTGAGGAGCAACCAAAGAACAATCTGCTCTTTTTGCTTCAGCCTGCTGAAGAAAATGAAGCTGGTGGCATGCTCATGTATGAGGATGGCGCTTTTGGAGACTGGTTGCCAGACCAGTTTTATGGCCTCCATGTTCGGCCAGATTTGAAAGTCGGCCAGATTGCGACCAATACTCATACACTTTTTGCAGGGACTTGCGAGGTGAAGATTCGTTTTAAAGGTAAAGGAGGACATGCAGCATTTCCGCATGAAGCCAATGACGCTTTGGTGGCGGCTAGTTACTTTGTGACCCAGGTGCAGTCAGTTGTCAGCCGCAATGTCAACCCAATCGAGGGAGCAGTGGTGACCTTTGGTGTTTTCCAAGCTGGAACAACAAACAATGTTATCACAGACACAGCCTTTTTGCATGGAACTATTCGGGCCTTGACACAGGACATGAGTCTCTTGGTGCAAAAGAGGGTCAAAACAGTTGCAGAAGGAGTTGCAGCTGCCTTCGATATGGAAGTCGAAGTGGAACTCAAACAAGGGGGTTACCTGCCTGTTGAGAATAATCCAGTCTTGGCGCGTGAACTGATGGACTTCTTTGAAGAAAAAGAGGGGATTGAGTTAATTGATATTGAACCTGCTATGACAGGTGAAGACTTTGGTTATCTCCTTTCGAAGGTTGATGGTGTTATGTTCTGGCTTGGTATCGATAGTCCCTACGCCCTTCATCACCCTCAGATGAGTCCTAAGGAAGAAGCATTAGCTATTGGGGTGGATGCGGTCTCTAGTTTCCTGAAAAAGAAGGCGGCAGAGTAGAGGGCTTGTCTATGAAAGCAGAATTACGCAAGCAAGTCTTGCAAGAAATGAAGGCTTTACCTCTAGAGCAAAAACAGGCTATGGATCAAGCTTTAACGGATCAATTTTTGAAACATCCCTTCTACCAAGAAGCTAAGGTCATCGCAACCTACCTCTCTTTTCCTCATGAGTTTCAAACGCAGGAACTGATCGAGCAGGCTCTGAAGGATGGCAAGAAGGTTCTGATACCTAAAACATATCCCAGGGGTCGCATGGACTTTGTGGTCTATAATCCGCAACAACTGGTCAAAACTTCCTTTGGCTTACTGGAACCACAGGGAGATTTGGAAGTGGTGGATGCCTCTCAGATTGATTTGATTCATGTTCCAGGGTTAGCTTTTACGACAAAGGGCTATCGGATTGGCTATGGTGGAGGTTATTATGACCGCTATCTGAAACATTTTCCTGGTCATACTTTGAGTACGGTTTATCCTTGTCAAATTCAGGACTTTATCCCTGAAAATCATGATATTCCTGTTGAGGAGGTTCTGATTGATGAAGGAAATCTTTGATAGACGTTACCCTGTGACGAGTTTCTTCCTCTTAGTGACGGCCTTGGTATTTCTACTAATGTTGGTGACCACAGGAGGAAACTTTTACAGGGCAGATACTCTATTTCGATTTGGAGCCATGTACGGGCCTGCCATTCGCCTCTTTCCTGAGCAGATTTGGCGTCTCTTCTCTGCCATCTTTGTTCATATTGGGTGGGAACATTTCATTGTTAATATGCTTTCGCTCTATTATCTTGGTAGGCAAGTAGAGGAAATTTTCGGATCCAAGAAGTTTTGCTTTCTCTATCTTTTATCTGGAATGATGGGCAATCTCTTTGTTTTTGTATTTAGTCCCAAATCCTTAGCAGCAGGAGCCTCGACTTCTCTCTATGGGCTATTTTCCGCGATTATCATTCTTCGCTATGCCACTCGCAACCCCTATATCCAACATCTAGGACAGTCTTATCTGACACTTTTTATGGTTAACATTATTGGAAGTGTTCTGATTCCAGGAATCAGTCTAGCAGGCCATATCGGAGGTGCAGTCGGTGGCGCATTTCTAGCAGTTATCTTTCCAGTTAGAGGAGAAAGACGGATGTATAGCGCTAGTCAGAGACTGGTAGCGTTAGTGTTGTTCGTAGGACTCGCAGCCTTGCTTCTCTACAAGGGAATGGGATGAAAATTTATGTAATGAAAAAAAGATAAGGTATTTTTGAACCTTATCTTTTTATGTTATTCCTTCTCAGCCAATTCTTTTCCCAGTTGGATGAGGTAATTTTTCAAGGCATCTTTGACTTGTGGGTGCTTGAGGGCGTAGTCAATAGATGTTTTCATAAATCCAAACTTATCCCCAACGTCGTAACGAGCTCCTGTAAATTCACGGGCAAAAACACGCTGTGTTTTATTAAGCGTATCGATAGCATCGGTAAGTTGGATTTCATTTCCAGCACCAGGAGCTTGCTTTTCGAGGATATCAAAAATTTCCGGTGTCAGAAGATAGCGACCGATGATTGCCAAATCACTTGGTGCATCTTCGGGAGCTGGTTTTTCTACGAAAGTTTCAACGCTATAGAGTCCATTACTTCCTTCGCCCTGAGGAGCGATAACCCCGTATGATGAAACGTCTTCATGTGGTACAGGCATGACAGCAATGGTTGATGCGTGTGTCTTTTCGTAATCATTCATCAGTTGTTTTGTCAAAGGAACGGCATTCTCATTTGTGATGTCCATAAGGTCGTCACCCAGCATAACAACGAAGGGCTCATTCCCTACAAAAGCTTTGGCTTGTAAGACAGCATCTCCAAGACCACGAGGGTGAGTTTGGCGAATGAAATGGAGGCGCATACCAGTTGCTTCATCTACCAATTTTAACAAATCCGTTTTGCCTTTTTCCTTAAGGTTGTACTCAAGCTCAAAGTTTGAGTCAAAGTGATCCTCAATAGAACGTTTTGACTTACCAGTGACAACCAGAATATCTTCAATACCTGATTTAAGAGCTTCTTCTACGATAAACTGGATAGTTGGTTTGTCTACAATTGGCAACATTTCTTTGGCAAGGGCCTTGGTTGCCGGTAAAAATCGAGTCCCGAGTCCAGCGGCAGGGATGATTGCTTTTCTAACTTTTGATGACATAAGAATCCTTTCTTTAGAGGGTTAAGACCACTCATTTTCTGCTTTAAATTCATTGTTCATGATGTCATAAATGGCATCTTTGATATTGGTTCCGTGGTAAATAACTTGGTAAATGGCTTGTGTAATCGGCATATAGACTCCAAGTTCTTGCGCTAGTTCATAGGCTGCTCGAGTCGTTGAAATTCCTTCAATCACCATGCCCATATTAGCTTCTATATCATCTAGGGATTCTCCTCGTCCGAGAGCATCTCCAGCTCTCCAGTTACGAGAGTGGATGGAGGTTCCCGTTACGATCAAATCTCCCACACCAGATAAGCCACTATAGGTCAATGGACTGGCCCCGAGTGCTACCCCTAGGCGAGTAATTTCTGCCAAGCCTCGAGCGATGATGGCTGCCTTGGCATTGTCACCAAATCCCAGACCATGTAAAGCTCCGGCACCGACAGCAATAATATTTTTAAGAGCACCAGCAGTTTCAACTCCAATAATATCCGTATTGGTATAAAGTCGGAAGTAGTGATTACTAAAGAGTTCTTGCACGTATTGAGCTGTTTGTAAATCTTTAGAAGCAGCAGTGATTAAAGTCAGATCACGTACAATGGTTTCTTCCGCATGACTAGGTCCTGAAACAACGACGATATCACTGCGGAGATGTTCAGGAATTTCTTCTTCAAGGATGGTTGATAATCGTTTATGACTATCAGGCTCTAATCCCTTTGAAGCGTGCATGATGATAGCCTTATGATCCAAGGTTTCTGCAACTTGCTGGGCAACAAGTCGCGTCACTTTTGTTGGGACAACAAACAAAATCGCATCTACATCTTTCAGTGTCTCTGCTAAGTCAGTGTAGGCATTGATTTTCTCATCTAGAACGACATCTTTAAAGTAGTGCTTGTTAGTATGATAGGTATTAATTTCATTGATTTGTTCGGGAAGGTTTCCCCAAATACGTACCTCGTGTCCATTGTCATTTAAGACTTGTGAAAGGGCAGTTCCCCAAGAACCAGGCCCCAAGACGGCGACGGTTTGTTTTTTCATGTTTTTCTCCTTGATAGAGTTCTCTCTTTTATTTTATCACATTCTAGGGGATTTTGCACTTGCATTGCTGGGGGAGTGGTAGCTTTGTTACTTGAAAAATACATAAAAAACCGAGACGAAGTATTAAACTCTTAGTCTCGGTTTTGATATTTCTTAAAGAATAGCTCGGTTTATTTCAATTGATCTGTAATGTCTTTTGACAGCAACATTCCCAGATGATAAGTTTTATTGATGTAAGCAATGACATCATTGATATTTTCAGTCGTTTGAATTTTCTCTTTGATGTCAGCCCTAAATGTTTCATCCTTCAAAAGTTGTTCTTGGTAGAGCCTTTGCAGTCTCTCTTTCTCGTACTTATTGAGCAGAAAAAGGAACACCAAGCTAATCACAACGAGGATATAAGCATATTGGCTCATAGAATATCTCCCTGTATGATAAAGAAGTAGTAGTGAGTAGATTGAATTAGTGAAGCGTTTAGGCAAATCACCATAGTTACGACGTCATGGCCTCTAAATCGATGATATTTAGAGACCATGACTAGTGAAGCGCCTAGCCAAAGTCCGAATAGGATTTGGCGTTAGTTATTTAGACTACTTTACAATAAAGTGATTAAAAGATTACGACATGAGCCTAACCAAATCGATATTATTGGGTTAGATGAATTAGTAAAGCGTTTAGACAAGTATCTCTAATTACGACGTAAAGAAACATAAATCGATAATATTTATGTTTCTTTACTAGTGAAGCGCCTAGCCAAATCTCCGACAGGATTTGGTCTTAATTACTTAGACTGCTTTTTAATCAAGTAACTTGAAGATTACGACATGAACCAAACCAAATCGATATTATTTGGTTTGGTGAATTAGTGAAGCGTTTAGGCAATTCGCCATATAGCGATTGCCGTCAAGAGACTAGGAACTTTAGTTCCAGTCTCTTGTAACGATTTACATCTTCTCTGGCGCTTCTACTCCAAGCAAGCGAAGGGCTTCTTTGAGAACAATTGCAGTTGCGTAGCTGAGGGCTAGACGGCTGTCGCGTTCTGGGGTTTCATCCAAGATGCGCGTATGTGCATAGTATTTGTTAAAGGCTTGAGCTAGGCTAATTGCAAATTTAGCAATGATAGAAGGTTCAAAGTTATCCGCCGCACGGTTAATAATACGTGGGAAGTCTTGGATGAGTTTGATGATTTCCCAGCTTTCAGCATCATTCAAGCTATAGTTGCCAGCTGTTTCTGGTTTGAAGTCTGCTTTGCGCAAGATAGATTGGATACGAGCGTAAGCATATTGAACGTAAGGTCCAGTTTCACCCTCGAAGGATACCATAGCCTCTAAGTCGAAGTCGTATCCATTTGTACGGTCGGTCTTGAGGTCATAGAACTTAATGGCTCCTACCCCGACAGCATGCGCTACCTGGTCTTTGTTTTCCAATTCAGGGTTTTTAGCTTCGATTTGGGCCTTGGCACGGCTAACTGCCTCTGCAACTGTAGGTTCTAGTAAGATGACATTCCCTTTACGAGTAGAGAGTTTCTTCCCTTCTTTTGTAACCAAACCAAAAGGAACGTGAGTAATGTCGTTACTCCAGTCGTAGCCCATCTCTTGTAAGACAGCTTTGAGTTGTTTAAAGTGGGCAGATTGTTCTTGGCCAACGACGTAGATAGATTTAGCAAATTGGTATTCGTTTTTACGGTAAAGAGCTGCAGCCAAGTCACGTGTGATATAGAGAGTTGCACCATCAGATTTTTTGATAAGGGCTGGATGTTCAATTCCATATTTCTCAAGATTCACAACTTGGGCACCTTCTGATTCAACAAGAAGGCCTTTTTCAGAAAGAATGTCTACAACTGCATCCATCTTATCGTTGTAGAAGGCTTCTCCATTGTAGCTGTCAAATTCGACTTGTAATTCATTGTAAAGACGGTTAAATTCCACCAAACTTTCATCACGGAACCATTGCCAAAGTGCGAGAGCTTCCTCGTCTCCATTTTCAAGTTTACGGAACCATTCGCGTGCTTCTTCATCCAAGCTAGGGTCATTTTCAGCTTCAGCGTTGATGCGGACATAGAGTTTAAGAAGTTCATCGATTGGATGAGCTTTTACAGCTTCTTCATCGCCCCATTTTTTGTAGGCAACAATCAACATCCCAAACTGTTTACCCCAGTCTCCCAAGTGGTTGACCTTGACCGTTTGATAACCGATTTTTTGGAAAATATGTGATAAGCTATCTCCGATAACAGTTGAGCGCAGGTGACCGATAGAGAATGGTTTAGCGATATTGGGACTAGACATGTCGATAACAACATTTTCTTGTTTGCCAATATGTTGGTCAGCATAGTGTTCTTTTTGAGTGATAACAGCTTGCAATACTTGAGCAGAAATGGCAGATTTATCAAGGAAAAAGTTAACGTAAGGTCCTGTTGCGACAACCTTTTCAAAGGCTTGGCTGTTAATTTTTTCAGCCAGTTCAGCCGCAATCATTTGAGGTGCTTTACGTTCGACTTTTGCAAGAGAAAAAGCAGGGAAAGCGATGTCTCCCATTTCTGAGTTTTTAGGGGTTTCCAGTAAATTTAAAATAGCCTCTTGGTCCAGGCTATCAATGACGCTAGCCAACTCGCTAGCAATCAATTCTTTTGTATTCATTAAGAGCTCCTTTTTGGACTTTTCTACTATTTTATCACAATTTTAAAGAAAGAAGAAAAAATTTTTGAAATCTCCTATTTTTTTGGTATAATATAGTTATAAAATTAGTTATAAATATGCATATAAGAGGATTTTATGAGAAAAAGAGATCGTCATCAGTTAATAAAAAAAATGATTACTGAGGAGAAATTAAGTACACAAAAAGAAATTCAAGATCGGTTGGAGGCGCACAATGTTTTTGTGACGCAGACAACCCTGTCTCGTGATTTGCGCGAAATCGGCTTGACCAAGGTCAAGAAAAATGATATGGTGTATTATGTACTAGCAAATGAGACAGAAAAGATTGATTTGGTTGAATTTTTGTCTCATCATTTAGAAGGTGTTGCAAGAGCAGAGTTTACCTTGGTACTTCATACCAAATTGGGAGAAGCCTCTGTTTTGGCAAATATTGTAGATGCAAACAAGGATGAATGGATTTTAGGAACAGTTGCTGGTGCCAATACCTTATTGGTTATTTGTCGAGACCAGCACGTTGCCAAACTCATGGAAGATCGTTTGCTAGATTTGATGAAAGATAAGTAAGGTCTTGAGAGTCGCTCTCAAGACTTATTTTTGACAAGGAGAGACGGAAAATGGCGACAGAGAAGCTATCACCCGGCATGCAACAGTATGTGGATATTAAAAAGCAATATCCAGATGCGTTTTTGCTCTTTCGGATGGGTGATTTTTATGAATTATTTTATGAGGATGCGGTCAATGCTGCGCAGATTCTGGAAATTTCCTTAACGAGTCGCAACAAGAATGCCGACAATCCGATTCCTATGGCGGGTGTCCCCTATCATTCTGCCCAGCAGTATATAGATGTCTTGATTGAGCAGGGCTATAAGGTAGCTATCGCAGAGCAGATGGAAGATCCTAAACAAGCAGTTGGGGTTGTGAAACGAGAGGTTGTTCAGGTCATTACGCCAGGGACAGTGGTCGATAGCAGTAAGCCGGATAGTCAGAACAATTTCTTGGTTGCTATAGACCGTGATGGCAGTCAATTTGGCTTAGCTTATATGGACCTGGTGACGGGTGACTTTTATGTGACAGGTCTTTTGGATTTCACGCTGGTTTGTGGGGAAATCCGTAATCTCAAGGCGCGCGAAGTGGTGCTGGGCTATGACTTGTCTGAGGAAGAAGAACAAATCCTCAGTCGTCAGATGAATCTGGTGCTTTCTTATGAAAAAGAAGGCTTTGAAGACCTTCATTTACTGGATTCACGATTGGCAGCTGTGGAGCAAGCGGCATCTAGTAAGCTACTCCAGTATGTTCATCGGACTCAGATGAGGGAATTGAACCACCTCAAACCTGTTATCCACTATGAAATCAAGGATTTCTTGCAGATGGATTATGCGACCAAGGCTAGTCTGGATTTGGTTGAGAATGCTCGCTCGGGTAAGAAACAAGGCAGTCTTTTCTGGCTTTTGGATGAAACCAAAACTGCTATGGGAATGCGGCTCTTGCGTTCTTGGATTCATCGCCCCTTGATTGATAAGGAGCGAATCGTCCAACGTCAGGAAGTGGTGCAGGTCTTTCTCGACCATTTCTTTGAGCGCAGTGACTTGACAGACAGTCTCAAGGGTGTTTATGATATCGAACGCTTGGCTAGTCGGGTTTCTTTTGGCAAAACAAATCCCAAGGATCTCTTGCAGTTGGCGACCACTTTGTCTAGTGTGCCACGGATTCGTGCGATTTTAGAAGGGATGGAGCAACCTGCTCTAACTTATCTTATCGAACAATTGGATGGAATCCCTGAGTTGGAGAGTTTGATTAGCGCAGCGATTGCTCCTGAAGCCCCTCATGTGATTACAGATGGGGGAATTATCCGAACTGGATTTGATGAGACTTTAGACAAGTACCGTCGCGTTCTCAGAGAAGGGACTGGTTGGATTGCTGAAATTGAGGCCAAGGAGCGAGAAAACTCTGGTATTAGCGCACTTAAGATTGTCTATAATAAAAAGGATGGCTACTATTTCCATGTGACCAATTCGCAACTGGGAAATGTGCCTGCTCACTTTTTCCGCAAGGCGACGCTGAAAAATTCAGAACGTTTTGGAACCGAAGAATTAGCCCGTATCGAAGGAGATATGCTTGAGGCGCGTGAGAAGTCAGCCAATCTAGAGTACGAAATTTTTATGCGTATTCGTGAAGAGGTCAGCAAGTACATCCAGCGTTTGCAGGCTCTAGCCCAAGGAATTGCGACGGTTGATGTCTTACAGAGTCTGGCAGTTGTGGCTGAAACCCAGCATTTGATTCGACCTGAGTTCGGAGACGACTCACAAATCGATATCCAGAAAGGGCGCCATGCTGTCGTTGAAAAGGTTATGGGGGCTCAGACCTATATTCCAAATACGATTCAGATGGCAGAAGATACCAGTATTCAACTGATTACAGGGCCCAACATGAGCGGAAAGTCAACCTACATGCGTCAGTTAGCCATGACGGCGGTTATGGCTCAGTTGGGTTCTTATGTGCCAGCAGAAAGCGCCCATTTACCGATTTTTGATGCGATTTTTACCCGTATCGGAGCAGCAGATGACTTGGTTTCAGGTCAATCAACCTTCATGGTAGAGATGATGGAGGCTAACAATGCCATTTCGCATGCGACCAAGGACTCTCTCATTCTCTTTGATGAATTGGGACGGGGAACTGCAACTTATGACGGGATGGCTCTTGCTCAGTCTATCATCGAATACATTCACGAGCATATCGGAGCCAAGACCCTCTTTGCGACCCACTACCATGAGTTGACTAGTCTGGAGTCCAGCTTGAAACATTTAGTCAATGTTCACGTGGCAACCTTGGAGCAGGATGGGCAGGTCACCTTCCTTCATAAAATTGAACCAGGACCAGCTGATAAATCCTACGGTATCCATGTTGCCAAGATTGCTGGCTTGCCAGCAGACCTTTTAGCAAGGGCGGACAAGATTTTGACTCAGTTAGAGAATCAAGGGACAGAAAGTCCTGCTCCCGTGAGGCAAACAAGTACTGTCACAGAACAAATTTCTCTCTTTGATACGGCAGAAGAGCATCCTATCCTAGCAGAATTAGCTAAACTAGATATTTACAATATGACACCTATGCAGGCTATGAATGTCTTGGTCGAGTTAAAACAAAAATTATAAAGAATGAATTACTTGTCATTCTAGCTGTATCAAGGATACTTCTTTGACAAGTCCCCACTTTTTTGCTAGAATAGCATCACACAAACAGAATGAAAAGGAGCTGACACATTGTCGCTCCCTTTTGTCTATTTTTTAAGGAGAAAGTATGCTAATTCAGAAAATAAAAACCTACAAGTGGCAGGCCTTGGCTTCGCTTCTGATGACAGGCTTGATGGTTGCTAGTTCACTTTTGCAACCGCGTTATCTGCAGGAAGTCTTAGACGCCCTCCTTGCTGGGAAATATGAAGCCATTTATAGTATCGGGGCTTGGTTGATTAGTGTGGCTTTGGTCGGTCTGGTTGCTGGTGGGCTCAACGTTGTCCTCGCAGCCTATATTGCCCAAGGAGTTTCATCTGACCTTCGAGAGGATGCCTTCCGTAAAATCCAAACCTTTTCTTATGCCAATATTGAACAATTTAATGCGGGAAATCTAGTCGTTCGCATGACAAATGATATCAACCAGATTCAGAACGTCGTCATGATGACCTTTCAAATTCTGTTCAGGCTCCCCCTCTTGTTCATCGGTTCCTTTATCTTGGCTGTTCAAACCTTACCTTCTCTGTGGTGGGTGATTGTTCTAATGGTAATCTTGATTTTTGGCTTGACAGCTGTCATGATGGGAATGATGGGGCCTCGTTTTGCCAAGTTTCAAACACTTCTTGAGCGCATCAATGCCATTGCCAAGGAAAATCTACGCGGTGTTCGTGTGGTCAAGTCCTTTGTCCAAGAAAAAGAGCAGTTTGCTAAGTTTACGGAGGTTTCAGACGAGCTTCTCGGTCAAAACCTTTACATCGGATATGCCTTTTCAGTAGTGGAACCTGTCATGATGTTGGTCGGTTATGGGGCGGTTTTCCTCTCTATTTGGCTAGTTGCAGGGATGGTTCAATCGGATCCATCGGTTGTTGGCTCCATTGCTTCCTTTGTTAATTACCTAAGCCAGATTATCTTTACTATTATTATGGTTGGATTTTTGGGAAATTCTGTCAGTCGTGCTATGATTTCTATGCGTCGTATTCGAGAAATTCTTGACGCAGAGCCAGCCATGACCTTCAAGGATGTCCCAGATGAAGACTTGGTCGGAAGTCTTAGCTTTGAAAATGTGACCTTTACCTATCCAATGGATAAGGAACCGATGTTGAAAGATGTGAGCTTTACTGTCGAACCTGGACAAATGGTTGGTGTCGTTGGAGCGACTGGTGCAGGAAAATCAACCTTGGCTCAATTGATTCCACGTCTCTTTGACCCACAGGAGGGTGCTATCAAAATTGGAGGCAAGGATATTCGAGAAGTGAGTGAAGGAACCCTGCGTAAAACAGTTTCTATCGTTCTCCAACGTGCCATTCTCTTTAGTGGAACGATTGCAGATAACTTGAGACAGGGTAAGGGAGATGCTACTTTATTTGAAATGGAGCGCGCAGCCAATATTGCTCAAGCCAGTGAATTCATTCATCGTATGGAGAAAACCTTTGAAAGTCCAGTTGAAGAAAGGGGAACCAACTTTTCAGGTGGGCAAAAACAAAGGATGTCGATTGCCCGTGGAATTGTCAGCAATCCACGTATTCTGATTTTTGACGATTCGACCTCAGCCTTGGATGCCAAGTCAGAGCGCCTGGTTCAGGAAGCCTTGAATAAGGACTTGAAGGGAACGACAACCATTATCATCGCTCAAAAGATTAGCTCGGTTGTTCATGCAGATAAAATCTTGGTTCTAGATCAAGGACGATTGATTGGTCAAGGTACGCATGCAGACTTGGTTGCCAACAATTCCGTTTACCGTGAAATCTACGAAACACAGAAAGGAAAGGAGGAGTAAAATGAAGACAGTTCAATTTTTTTGGAATTATTTTAAAGTCTATAAGCTATCATTTGTAGTTGTTATCCTGATGATTGTTCTGGCGACTCTTGCCCAAGCTCTCTTTCCGGTATTTTCTGGACAATCGGTAACAGAGTTAGCTAATTTAGTTCAAGCTTATCAAAATGGCAATCCAGAACTTGTTTGGCAAAGCCTATCAGGAATCATGGTCAATCTTGGTCTGCTAGTTTTGGTTCTATTTATCTCCAGTGTGATATACATGTGTCTCATGACGCGCGTGATTGCAGAATCGACCAACGAGATGCGCAAAGGCCTCTTTGGCAAGCTTGCTCGGTTGACTGTTTCTTTCTTTGACCGCCGACAAGATGGCGATATCCTGTCTCGTTTTACCAGTGATTTGGATAATATCCTCCAAGCTTTTAACGAAAGCTTGATTCAGGTCATGAGCAACATCGTTCTATACATTGGTCTGATTCTTGTCATGTTTTCGAGAAATGTGACGCTGGCCCTCATCACTATTGCCAGTACACCAGTGGCCTTTCTCATGCTGATTTTTATCGTGAAAATGGCACGGAAATATACCAACCTCCAGCAGAAAGAGGTAGGGAAGCTCAATGCCTATATGGATGAAAGTATCTCAGGTCAAAAAGCCGTGATTGTGCAAGGTATTCAAGAGGATATGATGGCAGGATTTCTTGAACAAAATGAGCGCGTGCGCAAGGCAACCTTTAAAGGAAGAATGTTCTCAGGAATTCTTTTCCCTGTCATGAATGGGATGAGTCTGGTCAACACAGCCATCGTCATCTTTGCTGGTTCAGCTGTACTTTTGAATGATAAGTCTATTGAAACAAGTACAGCCCTAGGTTTGATTGTTATGTTTGCCCAATTTTCACAGCAGTACTACCAGCCTATTATTCAAGTTGCGGCAAGTTGGGGAAGCCTTCAGTTAGCCTTTACAGGTGCTGAACGGATTCAGGAAATGTTTGATGCAGAGGAAGAAATTCGACCTAAAAATGCTCCGACCTTCACTCAGTTGCAAGAAGGTGTTGAAATTAGTCATATTGATTTTTCATACTTGCCTGATAAACCCATTTTGAAAGATGTCAGCATTTCTGCTCCTAAAGGCCAGATGACAGCGGTTGTTGGTCCGACTGGGTCAGGGAAAACGACTATTATGAACCTCATCAATCGCTTTTATGATGTTAATGCTGGTGGGATTTATTTTGACGGTAAAGACATCCGTGACTATGATTTAGATAGTCTCAGAAGCAAGGTGGGAATTGTCTTGCAAGATTCGGTCTTGTTTAGCGGAACGATTCGAGACAATATCCGTTTTGGTGTGCCAGATGCTAGTCAAGAAATGGTTGAGGCAGCAGCCAAGGCAACCCATATTCACGACTACATCGAAAGCTTGCCTGATAAGTACGATACTCTTATAGATGATGACCAGAGCATCTTCTCGACAGGACAAAAGCAATTGATTTCTATCGCTCGAACCCTGATGACAGATCCAGAGGTTCTCATTCTCGATGAAGCCACTTCGAACGTAGATACTGTGACAGAAAGCAAGATTCAGCATGCCATGGAGGCGGTTGTAGCAGGCAGAACTAGTTTCGTCATTGCCCATCGTTTGAAGACTATCCTCAATGCAGACCAGATTATTGTCCTTAAAGATGGAGAAGTCATTGAACGCGGTAGCCACCATGAACTCTTGAAACTGGGTGGCTTCTATTCAGAACTCTATCACAATCAATTTGTTTTTGAATAAGAAAAAAGTTGTCCCCTTGGGCAGCTTTTTCTTGTCCATAAAAAATATTTATCACAGCCTTAAAAAAAACATATTAGACGAAAGTCATTTTGAGTGATATGATAAGACTATCGTTAACATTCGAAAGGAGAGGCATCATGGCTAGAACGGTTGTAGGAGTTGCTGCAAATCTATGTCCCGTAGACGCAGAGGGCAAAAACATTCATTCATCTGTATCTTGTAGATTCGCAGAGAGCATTCGTCAAGTCGGTGGTCTCCCTTTAGTCATTCCTGTTGGTGATGAGTCAGTTGTTCGCGATTATGTAGAAATGATTGACAAACTTATCTTGACAGGCGGTCAAAATGTCCATCCTCAGTTTTATGGAGAGAAAAAGACCATCGAGAGTGATGATTACAACCTAGTGCGTGACGAATTTGAATTGGCGCTCTTGAAAGAAGCGCTTCGTCAGAATAAACCAATCATGGCAATCTGTCGCGGTGTCCAACTTGTCAATGTTGCCTTTGGGGGAACTCTCAATCAAGAAATCGAAGGCCACTGGCAAGGACTACCTTTCGGGACATCTCATTCTATTGAGACAGTAGAAGGAAGTGTGGTGGCTAAGTTATTTGGAAAAGAAAGTCAAGTTAATTCCGTTCATCGTCAGAGTATTAAAGATTTGGCACCTAATTTCCGTGTAACTGCTATTGACCCAAGAGACCAGACCATCGAAGCGATTGAGTCTATCGATGAGCACCGCATTATTGGTTTGCAGTGGCATCCAGAGTTTCTGGTTAATGAAGAAGATGGCAATTTAGAATTATTTGAGTATTTATTGAATGAACTGTAACGACTGGAACATCTAGTCGTTCTTTCTTTTATTTTTTCAAAATTTTTGGAATGTGGGATTTTTACGCAAACGTTTGAATTCTGATAAAAATTGGAGAAATTCGACAAAAAACTTGAAAAAAACGAAGGTAAGCGTTATGATAGAAAAGAAGAAATATTGGAGGAATAACATGTCACATATTAAATTTGATTATTCAAAAGTTTTAGACAAATTTGTTGCACCACATGAAGTGGAATACATGCAATCACAAGTAACAGCAGCAGATGAATTGATCCGTAAAGGAACTGGTGCTGGTAGCGACTTCTTGGGATGGTTGGACCTTCCTGAAAACTATGACCGCGAAGAATTTGACCGCATCTTGAAAGCTGCTGAGCAAATCAAATCAGACAGCGATGTTTTGGTTGTAATCGGTATCGGTGGATCTTACCTTGGTGCGAAAGCAGCAATCGACTTCTTGAACCACCACTTTGCAAACTTGCAAACAAAAGAAGAACGCAAGGCTCCACAAATCCTTTACGCAGGAAACTCAATCTCATCTACTTACCTTGCTGACTTGGTAGAGTACGTAGCTGACAAAGACTTCTCGGTAAACGTGATTTCTAAATCAGGTACAACAACTGAACCAGCTATCGCTTTCCGTGTCTTCAAAGAACTTTTGGTTAAGAAATACGGTCAAGAAGAAGCAAACAAACGTATCTATGCAACAACTGACCGCCAAAAAGGCGCTGTTAAGGTTGAAGCAGATGCTAACGGTTGGGAAACATTTGTTGTTCCAGATGATATCGGTGGACGCTTCTCAGTATTGACAGCCGTTGGTTTGCTTCCAATCGCAGCATCAGGAGCTGACATCAAAGCCCTTATGGAAGGTGCGAATGCAGCTCGCAAAGACTACACTTCAGATAAAATCTCTGAAAACGAAGCTTACCAATACGCAGCAGTTCGTAACATCCTTTACCGTAAAGGCTATGCAACTGAGATCTTGGTAAACTACGAGCCATCACTTCAATACTTCTCAGAATGGTGGAAACAATTGGCTGGTGAATCAGAAGGAAAAGACCAAAAAGGTATCTACCCAACTTCAGCCAACTTCTCAACTGACTTGCACTCACTTGGTCAATTTATCCAAGAAGGAACTCGTATCATGTTTGAAACAGTTGTCCGTGTTGACAAACCTCGTAAAAACGTGATTATCCCTAGCTTGGAAGAAGACCTTGATGGACTTGGTTACCTTCAAGGAAAAGACGTTGACTTTGTAAACAAAAAAGCAACTGACGGTGTTCTTCTTGCCCACACAGATGGTGATGTACCAAACATGTACGTGACTCTTCCTGAGCAAGATGCCTTCACTCTTGGTTACACTATCTACTTCTTCGAATTGGCAATTGCCCTTTCAGGTTACTTGAATGCCATCAACCCATTTGACCAACCAGGTGTTGAAGCTTATAAACGGAACATGTTTGCCCTTCTTGGAAAACCAGGATTTGAAGAATTGAGCAAAGAACTTAACGCACGTCTATAATAGAAGAAAAGAGTGGTTTGCCCACTCTTTTTACTCTCTTTATTCATAGAAATTGGACTCAGCCAAGACTTGTGATATAATATAGAGAGCAAAAAAGGCAGACGCCTAATACTCTTCGAAAATCAAATTCAAACCGCGTCAACGTCGTCTTGCCGTACTCAAGTACAGCCTGCGGCTAGTTTCCTAGTTTGCTCTTTGATTTTCATTGAGTATAAAGACTTTATAGGAGAAACTATGTCAAAAGATATCCGCGTACGTTACGCACCAAGTCCAACAGGACTATTACACATCGGAAATGCCCGTACAGCATTGTTCAACTACTTGTATGCGCGCCATCATGGTGGAACTTTTATCATTCGTATTGAAGATACTGACCGCAAACGTCATGTCGAAGACGGAGAGCGTTCACAGCTTGAAAACCTTCGTTGGTTAGGCATGGACTGGGATGAAAGTCCAGAGACTCATGAAAACTACCGTCAGTCTGAGCGTTTGGAACTCTATCAAAAATACATCAATCAACTATTAGCTGAAGGAAAAGCCTACAAATCTTACGTTACAGAAGAAGAGCTGGCAGCTGAACGCGAACGCCAAGAAGCAGCTGGTGAAACACCTCGTTATATCAACGAATACATCGGTATGAGTGAAGAGGAAAAAGTGGCTTACATCACAGAACGTGAAGCAGCAGGGATCATCCCAACCGTTCGCTTGGCTGTCAATGAGTCAGGTATCTACAAGTGGCATGATATGGTTAAAGGCGATATCGAATTTGAAGGTGGGAATATCGGTGGCGATTGGGTTATCCAAAAGAAAGACGGTTACCCAACTTATAATTTTGCCGTTGTCATCGATGACCACGATATGCAAATCTCTCATGTAATCCGTGGAGATGACCACATTGCCAATACACCAAAACAACTTATGGTTTATGAAGCGCTTGGTTGGGAAGCACCAGAGTTCGGTCACATGACCTTGATTATCAACTCTGAGACTGGGAAAAAATTGTCAAAACGCGATACCAACACCCTTCAGTTTATCGAAGACTACCGTAAAAAAGGTTATTTACCAGAAGCAGTCTTTAACTTTATTGCTCTTCTTGGTTGGAACCCAGGTGGCGAAGATGAAATCTTCTCTCGTGAAGAACTCATTAAACTTTTCGATGAAAATCGCCTCAGCAAGTCACCAGCAGCCTTTGATCAGAAGAAACTGGACTGGATGAGCAATGATTATATCAAAAATGCAGACCTAGAAACTATCTTTGAGATGGCAAAACCATTCTTAGAGGAAGCAGGCCGTTTAACTGACAAGGCTGAAAAACTAGTTGAGCTCTATAAACCACAAATGAAATCAGTAGATGAAATTATTCCATTGACAGATCTCTTCTTCTCAGATTTCCCAGAATTGACCGAAGCAGAGCGCGAAGTCATGGCGGGGGAAACAGTCCCAACAGTTCTTGAAGCCTTCAAAGCAAAACTTGAAGCGATGACAGACGATGAATTTGTAACAGAAAATATTTTCCCACAAATTAAGGAAGTCCAAAAAGAAACTGGTATTAAAGGGAAAAATCTTTTCATGCCTATTCGTATCGCAGTTTCAGGTGAAATGCATGGACCAGAATTGCCAGATACTATCTTCTTGTTAGGCCGTGAAAAATCAATCCAGCATATCGAAAATATGTTAAAAGAAATCTCTAAATAAGAAGGATGCAACAATGGACATCTGGGAAAAGATGTACGAAGAAGCACAGAAACTTTACAATCCACATGAAGTATCAGACTTTGTTTATGCCAACCATGTTGTAGCCGCAATAGAAGCAGAAGATGGGCAAATATTTACAGGTTTCTGTATGGAGGGAACCTGTGGTGTGTTCCATCTCTGCGCAGAACGGGCGGCTCTCTTTAATATGTATCAATTCTCAGGACAAACCAAGGTTAAGAAAGTATTAGCTCTTCGAGACAAACCACCTTATGGTGGAAGTTCAGGAATGCCCTGTGGAGCTTGCAGAGAATTCCTCTTAGAGTTGAACGCTGAAAATAAAGATGCAGAAGTCATGATGGACTATGATATAAGAAAGACAGTGAAAGTCGCAGAATTAATGCCCTATTGGTGGGGAGAAGAACGTGCTTCTAAGTTTAATGAACAATAGAAGAGTCAGTACAATTCTGGCTCTTTTTACTATAATTTGAAAAACTGTACTTGAAAAGAATTGAAAAATTT